>JBDSFV010000176.1:0-4909 GCA_039919355.1 Luteimonas sp.
CCGTGCGCGTGCCACCGCCCTTCACCGGGAATTGGATCGCGATGACCTTCGCTTCCTTCGTCATCCGCCACAGCGCGCGCTCGTCCTCGATGAACATCGCGATCGCCTCGTCGGTCTTCGGGCGCGAGGCGGCCATCGGCTTCGGCTCAGCATCGTCGACCTTGACCTTGACCTTGCAGCCTGCGTAGCAGTCGAAGTCGCCGGCCTGCAGTACAAGGTAGGCGCTGCGGCCCCACGACGGGTGGTCGCGGAAGATCAGGCGCACCGGCCTGGCGCCGCTGCCGTCGATGTCGATGTCGTCCTTCGCGTAGAGCGATGCCGACAGCTGCGTGCCGCCCTTCACCGGCTCGCGGTTGTAGCTCCAGAACGCGGCGGTACGCGACAGTTCGCGCGCGGCGTCGGCCCTGGCCTTGACGGCGTCGAACTGCGTGCGCACGCGCTGCGCTGCGGCGGTGTCCGGCCAGGTCGCCAGCAGCACGTCGGCCTGCGCTTTCGCCAGCGCCCAGTTCTGTTTCGATACCGCATCGTCGAAGGCGGCCGCGGCCTGTTTCGCCGCATCCTCGGCGACGGCGGCCTGTGCGGCGGCCTGCTCGGACTGGCGCTGCCTGCGGTCGCAGGCCGGCAGCATTGCGGCCAGTGCCAGCAGCAGCGCGCCCGACAACAATCTTGTCTTCATCCTGGTTGGCCTCGTTCGATCAGTGCGATCACCGCGTCCGCGACCGCGTCGGGACGTTCCACCAGCGACATGTGACCGCAGTCGTCGAGCAGCACGCGGCTGGCCTGCGGCATCCTCGCCGCATACAGATCCAGCGCGCTGACATCGATCACCACGTCCTGCCGGCACCACAGCAGCAGCGCCGGCTGGCGGATATTGATTGCCTCATCGCCGGGCAGGAAGCGCTCCTCGCCGCGACCGATCTTGTCGAGCACGCCCTGCTCGAAGCCGGCATCGGCGCGACGACGCGCGATCAATCCGCGCGACGCGGGCCACGGGATCCACGGCTTGGCCTCGGGGCGATGGAACACGGTGTCGATGTAGCGGCGCAGGCTCGCCCGGTCCGTGACCGCGAACGGATTGATGCCGGCGAACACATCGATGCCGAACTGGTTGTCCTTGAACCGTACGCCGGCGGCATCGAGCAGTCCGACCCGCGCAACCTGCTGCGGGTAGCGCGCCGCGACCAGCGCGGCGATACCGCCGCCCATCGAATGCCCGAGCAGTACCACCGACCTGTCCGGTGACAGTGCGCGGATGAACGCATCCACACGCGCGGCCTGGGCAACGAAACCGTAATCCTCGCCCGGCTTGCGCTCGCTCTCGCCCCAGCCCGGCAAATCAGGGATCAGCAGCCGGTACTGGCCACCGAGACGTTTGGCCAGCGGATACCAGTTCTCCTTGCTGCCGGTGAAGCCGTGCAGCAGGACGAGGGTCGGCGCACCCGCCGGTGCGTCGTTGCTGAGCGCATAGGTCCAGCGATGGTCGGCGACGACGATCTGCGCCTCGCCCAATCCCGCGTGCACGCGCTGGCGCTCGAACTGCGCGCGCACCAGCACGTAGGGATCGTATGCGAGCACCACGCCGACCCCGAGCACGGCGGTCACCACGGTAGCCGTCGCGATTTTCCCGCCCCGCTTCAAGTCACGGCTTCTGCGCGTTGGCGGGCTGCTGCGCCTTGGCGATCTCCGCTTCGACCGATCCTGTGGTGATCGGGTGGTAGCCCGGCCTGGCCTTGGCGAACACGTCCTGCGCGAACTCCAGTCCTTCCGGCGTTTTCACCAGCGCCTCGTAGATCGGCATGATCAGCTTGCGGCGACCGACGGTCTGCATGAACGCCGCCATCGCATCGTCTGCGGCGTGGTAACCGCTGCGCACCGCCAGCGGGTACCAGCGCTTCGCGAGTTCGCCGTTGGGCGTGCCGGTGAAATGGTAGGCGGCATCGAGTGCCGACAGTTGCTCGACCGTCAGGGTGTCGGGCAGGCCCCCGAGGAAGTGGGTCCATTCCTGCGTGCTCCACGCCGAGGTCAGCGAGGTCGGTGGCAACGTGCCGGTGCCGGTCCACGCGATCCGCGCCGCATCGACGATGCTGAAGCGCTGCGAGCGCGCCTGCGGCGCCGTCGGCGGGATGCCCGGCTGATAGATCCACTGCTCGAATTCCTGTTCGCTGACCTTGCCCGGATATTTCGCCAGCAGGTTGGCCTTGGCGTAGTCGACGAAGGTCGCGGTCGCGATGCTCTGGAAGGCGAAGTGGTCGAAGTAGCCGCGCAGGAAGGCGTCGAACTGGTCGCGGCCGAAGCGCTGCTCGAGGAACTGCAGGAACCACGCGCCCTTGGTGTAGACGGTGCCGGTGAGGTTGTCGTCCGGGTCGCCCAGCGCGCCGGGCTTGACCGCCAGTGCCTGCAGCGCCTTGTTCTCGTCGGTGAACTCCTTGCGCAGCTCGTTGCGCTTGATCACGTTCTCCATGTCGGCGCGTTCCTTGCCGTACAGCGACTCGATGATGCGGTTCTCGACGTAGGAGGTGAAGCCTTCGTTGAGCCATGCGTCCTTGGCGCTGGAGAAGGTGACGAGGTTGCCCGACCAGCTATGCGCCAGTTCGTGCGCGACCAGGGACACCAGCGACTTGTCGCCGACGATCACGGTCGGCGTGGCGAAGGTCAGGCGCGGATTCTCCATGCCGCCGTACGGGAACGACGGCGGCAGCACCAGGATGTCGTAGCGGCCCCAGCGATACGGACCGTACAGCTTCTCGGCGACCTGCATCATCTTCTCGGTGTCGGCGAATTCGGCCGCGGCCTTCTTCGCCATCGACGGCTCGGCCCAGACGCCGGCACGTGCCGAGATCGGCTCGAACACCAGGTCGCCGGCCGCGATCGCCAGCAGGTACGACGGAATCTTCTGCGGCATCTTGAACCTGTAATCACCGTCGCGCGCGGCCTTGGGATCGTTGTCGGCGCTCATCAGCACCATCGCGTCCTTCGGCGCGGTCACGTGCGCACTGTAGGTGAAGCGCACGCGCGGGGTGTCCTGCAGCGGCACCCACGAACGCGCGTGGATCTGCTGCGACTGGCTGAACATGAACGGCGTTTTTTTGCCCGCAGTCATCGACGGTTCCAGCCACTGCAGCCCGGACGCCTGCGGCGAGGTCCGGTAGACGATGCGCACGGTCGCGTTGCGTTCCGGCGTCTGGATGGTGAGCTTGCTGCCGAGGAGCTTGTCCTGGTCGGCCACTGCGTACTGCAACGGCGTCCACTGCCCGTCCTTGCCGGCGCCTTCGACCTTGTCCAGGGTCAGGTCGCGGGTGTCGAGCACCAGTTGGGTCGCAGCCGGGTCCAGCCATTGGAGGGTATAGGTCGCGGTGCCGGCGACCTGCTTGCGGTCGAAATCGATGCCCAGGTCCAGTGCAAGGTCGGTGGTGCGGACCTTGTCGGGCTCGGCATAGGAGTGCTCGTCGGTTTCGGCGGAGACGGGTTGCACGGCGGCCTCCGGCTTGGCGGCGGGCTGGACGGTGGTGTCGGCCGGCGCGGACTCGCGCGCGCAACCGGCGGCGAGCGCCGCGGAGAAGCACAGGATCAACAGGGAAGAGCGCATGTCGGGCCAAGGGAACGGGGGTCGCGAGTTTAGCCTTCGCGCCCGCCGGCTCGCTTCACGCGCCGTGCCAGCCTGCCAACGCCGTCACAGGCACCTGAATACTTGCGCCTGGGCGCCGCGCTGCAGGATGAACGGACCGAGCGTGTCGGCGCCCACCCGCACGCGCAGCTGCATGCGGTCGCCGTCCACATTGCCTTGGTACGACGCCGGCTGCGACGGCAGCTGCTCGCCGGCCTGCTCCGGCCCGCCGTGTTCGCGCACGTGCCGGCCCGCGACCCGGAACGCACCGCCCGCATCGGGCACGACGGCCGCATCGAGTGTGCCATGCGCACAGTCGTATTCGATGCTGCCGCCGGACGGCGACAGCAACAACCCCACATGCACGCCGCCCCAGCTGCCGTCGAGCGCCGTGCCCGGCGGCAGGCCGGCGCCCGGACCGGACATCGCGCACGCAGTCGCCAGCAAGGCAGCAAGCAGCGGGAGGGACAGGCGACGCATGCCCGGACCTTACACCTTGTAGCCGGTATGGATGGCGACGATCCCTGCGTTGAGGTTCTTGTAGTCGCAACGCGCGAAGCCGGCGGCCTCCATCATCGCCTTCAGTGCGTCCTGCGGCGGATGCTGGCGGATCGACTCGGCCAGATACTGGTAGCTGTCGCCATCGTGCGCGAACAGCTTGCCGATCCTGGGCAGGATGTTGAACGAGTGGAAGTCATAGATCGGCTTGAACCATTCCGCCTTCACTTCCGAGAACTCCAGCACCCGCGCCTGCCCGCCGACCTTGAGCACGCGCAACATCTCGCGCAGCGCCGCGTCCTTGTCGGTGACGTTGCGCAGGCCAAAGGCGATGGTGACCAAGTCGAAGCCCACGTCCGGACCACTCCCATCAGGAAATGGCAACGCCTCGGCGTTGCATTGCACGTACTCGAAACCACGCACGAAACCGCGGTCGGTCATGCGGTCGCGGCCGACGGTGAGCATGCCGGCGTTGATGTCGCCGAGCACCACCTCGCCGGTTTCTCCGACACGACCCTTCAATAACGCCGCGATGTCGCCGGTACCGCCGGCGAGGTCGAGCACGCGATCGCCCTTCTTCACCTGCGCCGTCGCCACGAAGTAGCGCTTCCACACCCGATGGATCCCGAGCGACAGCAGGTCGTTCATCAGGTCGTACTTGCCCGCGACCGACGAGAACACCTCGCCGACCAGCTTCTGCTTCTCGGCGGTGGGGACTTCGCGGTAGCCGAAGTGGGTGGTTTCGGGGGGGTCAGCGTTGCGCATGTGGGGATTATCGCATCGCACTCGCGCATGGGCTCCTGTGGC
>JBDSFV010000177.1:0-12094 GCA_039919355.1 Luteimonas sp.
TCGGCCGCATGCCGTCGGCGGTGGGCTACCAGCCGACGCTGGCCGAAGAGATGGGCACGCTGCAGGAACGCATCACCTCGACCAAGACCGGTTCGATCACCTCGATCCAGGCCGTGTACGTGCCCGCGGACGATCTCACCGACCCGTCGCCGGCGACCACCTTCGCCCACCTCGACGCCACCGTCGTGCTGTCGCGCAACATCGCCTCGCTCGGCATCTACCCGGCGGTCGACCCGCTCGACTCGACCTCGCGCCAGCTCGATCCGAACGTGATCGGCAACGAGCATTACGACACCGCGCGCAAGGTCCAGGCGACGCTGCAGAAGTACAAGGAACTGAAGGACATCATCGCCATCCTCGGCATGGACGAACTTTCGGAAGAGGACAAGCAGGCGGTGTCGCGCGCGCGCAAGATCGAGCGCTTCTTCTCGCAGCCGTTCCACGTGGCGGAAGTGTTCACCGGCTCGCCTGGCAAGTACGTCACGCTCAAGGACACCATCCGCGGCTTCAAGATGATCGTCGACGGCGAATGCGACCACCTGCCGGAGCAGGCGTTCTACATGGTCGGCGGCATCGAAGAGGCCATCGAGAAGGCCAAGAAGATCACCGGTTGATGTAGGGCGGGTCTTGACCCGCCATCGCGCGAACCAAGGCGGGTCAAGACCCGCCCTACGCAGGAACCCATAAATATGGCATCCACCATCCGTTGCGACATCGTCAGCGCCGAGGCCGAGATCTTCCACGGCGAGGCGGAACTGGTCGTCGCCACCGGCGAGCTCGGCGAACTCGGCATCGCGCCCAGGCACGCGCCGCTGATCACCCGGCTCAAGCCGGGCAAGGTCGTGGTCACGCTGCCGGGCGGCGAGAAGCTCGACTTCGCGATTTCCGGCGGCATCCTCGAAGTGCAGCCGCAGGTCGTGACCGTGCTGGCCGACACCGCGATCCGCGCCCAGGACATCGACGAGGCCGCGGTGCTCGCGGCCAAGGCCGAGGCCGAGCGCATCCTCGCCCATCGTGGTGAGCCAATGGAAGTGGCCGAGGCGCAGCAGCGCCTGGCCGAGGTCACCGCGCAGTTGCAGGCGCTGGAACGGTTGCGCAAGAACCTCAAGCACTGAGTGCGACAACCGCGACCCGAAAACGCCGCCTCGCGCCGGCGTTTTTTTGCTCGTCATGGGACGAAAAGCGGCACCCCTCACCCGCCCTTCGGGCACCCTCTCCCCGCAAGCGGGGAGAGGGACAGCTGAGTGCAGCGAAGCAGGGCGAGGGGTACCGCTTTTCGCGGGATGACGAAGCAAGAGCCCGGACTCCCGAGCTCCGCTGTCTATTTCCGATACACCCAGTGCCGCGACAGCACGAAGCCGATCACGCCGAGCACGAACTCGACCGCCGGCTTCGCCAGCCACGCCCACTGCAGGCCGGCGTACTCGTCGATCGCGCCCAGCGACCAGGTGCTGATCACGGTGGTGCCCAGCCACATCAGCACGAAACGCTGCAGCTGGGTGCGGCCGATCGCGGTGTCGTCGCCGGCGAAGGTCAGCTTGCCGTTGAGCCAGTAGCCAAGCAGGGCGCCGGCGATGCGGCCGGCGACGTTGGCCGGTTCCACCGCCATGCCCCAGTGGGTGAGGGCGACCAGCACGCCCCAGTCGAGCAGCCATTGCACGCCGCCGATCAGCAGGTAATGCCGCGCGTGGCGGGTCAGGGTCATGGCGAAGGCGACTCGTGGACGGTCAGGCGGGCGTGGCTCATCGGCATCCGGGGGCGTGCGGCTGCGCATCGTAGCAGCGCGGGCCGTTAGAATTCCGCAATCCACCGTCGTCGGAACGCCCATGTCCGGACCCCTGCACGTCGTCATCCTCGCCGCCGGCGAGGGCAAGCGGATGAACTCTGCGTTGCCCAAAATGCTGCAGAAGATCGCCGGGCAGCCGATGCTGGCGCACGTGATCGCCGCGGCGCGCGCACTGCAGCCCGAAGGCATCCAGGTCGTGCACGGCCACGGCGGCGATGCGGTGCAGGCGGCATTCGTCGAGCAGACGGACCTGCAATGGACGGAGCAGGCGCAGCAGCTGGGCACCGGCCATGCGTTGCAGCAGGCGACACCGGATGTGCCCGACGACGCGCAGGTGCTGGTGCTGTATGGCGACGTGCCGCTGATCACGGTCGAGACCCTGCGACGCCTGCTGGATGCGCCCGGGCGTCTGGCGGTGCTCGCCGCCGAGCCGGCCGATCCGAACGGTTACGGTCGCATCGTGCGCGATCCGGAGGGCCGCGTCGCCGCGATCGTCGAGCACAAGGACGCCGATGACGAGCAACGCCGCATCCGCCTGATCAACACCGGCGTGATCGCCGCCGACGCCACCGCGCTGAAGCGCTGGCTGCAGGCGCTGCGCAACGACAACGCGCAGGGCGAGTATTACCTTACCGACGTGTTCGCGCAGGCCGCGGACGAGTTCGGTGCCGCCGAGATCGTGCTGGTGGCCGATGCGATCGAGACCGAAGGCGCCAACGATCCCTGGCAGCTGGCACAGCTGGAGCGCGCGTTCCAGCTGCGCGCCGTGCGCGCGCTGTGCATGCAGGGCGTGCGTTTTGCCGATCCGGCGCGGGTCGACATTCGCGGCGCCGTGAGCGTCGGTGGCGATGTCGAGATCGACGTCGACGTGATCCTCGAAGGCGCGGTCGCACTCGGCGAGGGCGTACGCATCGGCCCGTTCTGCCGACTCAAGGACGTCGTCCTCGCCGCCGGCACCCAGGTCCGCGCACATTGCGACCTCGATGGCGCGCGCACCGAGGGTGCGGTGCAGATCGGCCCGTTCGCGCGCCTGCGGCCGGGCACCGTGCTGGCCGATGGCGTCCGCGTTGGCAACTTCGTCGAGACCAAGAACGCGAAGCTCGGCGTCGGCAGCAAGGCCAACCACCTGGCCTACCTCGGCGATGCCGCGATCGGTGCTGGCGTCAACATCGGCGCCGGTACCATCACCTGCAACTACGATGGCGTGAACAAGGCGACGACGACCGTCGCCGATGGCGCCTTTATCGGCTCGAACAGTGCATTGGTTGCGCCAGTCACGATCGGCAGGGACGCGACCATCGGCGCCGGCTCGGTGATCACCAAGGACGCGCCGGACGGCAAGCTGACGGTCGCGCGCGGCCGGCAGGAGACGCTCGACGGCTGGCACCGGCCGGTCAAGAAAGGCAAATAGGGCGCTACGCGCACGCCGTCACCGCGGCTGCGTGCGCAGTTCCGTCCCGATCTGTTCGGCCAGCGCCGCAAGCGCGGCATCGTCGAGCGTATCGCTGCGCAGCCACAGCAGGACGCCGTGGTCCTCCAGCAGCCATTCGTGCGTGTCGCCGCGGCGGTAGCGAAACGAACGGATGCCGTCCTGCGCCTGCTCGGCAGAGTCATCGGTGCCGGCCTTGCCGGTCTCGTCGCGCCAGGTCTCGTAGAAGTGGCCGAGGTTCGCGGCGCCGGCGCTCGAGGCACTGCGCGTCGTCATCAGCATCGCGTCGAGTTGCGCATGGTCCTGCGCATCGCGCCACTGACAGGCACCTGCGCTGCCTTGTGCCGGCTGGACGTTCGCGGTGAGCCCGGCGAGGCCCGGCAATCCGCGCAGCCGCATGCACAGGTCGACCGTGGCTGCGCTGGTCAGCGGATGGCTGTTGCCGCGCCAGTGCCACAGCGGCAGCGTCAGGAATCCGGCAAGGGCCAGCAGCAGCAACAGGCCGGCACCGGCGCGGTGGCGCGTCCAGCACTCGTCGTCGAACATCGCATTCCTTGGTTCGCAGTGGCCATTACAATGCAGGACGGTCGGGTCCGGCAAGGTCGGGGTCGGGTGCGTCCGCCGGACAGGTGGGCCACGGCGGCCAGCGGCTACACTTGCCGTTCCCCAGCGGAGTCCTCGTCCATGTGCGGCATCGTCGGCGCGATCGCGGATCGCGATGTGGTCCCGGTCCTGATCGAAGGCCTGAAGCGGCTCGAATACCGCGGTTACGATTCGGCCGGGATCGCCGTGATCGCCGGCGACGGGGTGCGCCGCGTACGCCGCACCGGGCGCGTGGCGGAAATGGAAGCGGCGGCGGCGGCCGAGCATTTCGTCGCCTCGCTGGGCATCGGCCACACCCGCTGGGCGACCCACGGCGGCGTCACCGAGGGCAATGCGCATCCGCACATCAGCCACGGCGAGATCGCGCTGGTGCACAACGGCATCATCGAGAACCACGAGCAGCAGCGCGATCGGCTGCGCGCGCTCGGCTACGAATTCGAGTCGCAGACCGACACCGAGGTCATCGCCCACCTGATCCACCATTACCGCGCGCAGGGCGACGATCTTCTAATCGCGCTGCAAAAGGCGGTGCGCGAGCTCGACGGTGCCTATGCGATCGCAGTGATCGACAGGCGTGATCCCGACCGCATGGTCGCTGCACGCATGGGCTGTCCGCTGCTGGTCGGCTTGGGCGAGTGCGAAAACTTCGTCGCCTCCGACGTCTCGGCGATCGTCTCGTCGACGCGCCGGGTCATTTTCCTCGAGGAAGGCGACACCGCCGAGCTGACCCGCGAGGCCGTGCGCGTGTTCGACGCCACCGGCAGCGAAGTGCAACGCGAGGTGCACGTGTCCGACGTGTCACTGGCCTCGCTCGAACTCGGCCCGTACCGGCACTTCATGCAGAAGGAAATCCATGAGCAGCCGCGTGCCATCGGTGACACCATCGAGGGCCTGATCGACCTGGGCGGGTTCGCGCCGCAACTGTTCGGCACCAGGGCCGAGGCCGTGCTGCGCGAGGTCGAGAGCGTGCAGATCCTCGCCTGCGGCACCAGCTATTACGCCGGCCTCATCGCGCGCTACTGGATCGAGGCGATCGCCGGCATCCCGTGCGCGGTCGATGTCGCCAGCGAATACCGCTACCGCAGCGTCGTCGCCAACCCGCAACAGCTGATCGTCACCATCTCGCAGTCGGGCGAAACCCTCGACACCATGGAGGCACTGAAATACGCGAAGTCTCTCGGCCAGGACCGGACGCTGTCGATCTGCAACGTCCCCGAGAGCGCGATCCCGCGCGCCAGCGCGCTGGTGTTCTACACCCGTGCCGGCGCCGAGATCGGCGTCGCCTCGACCAAGGCCTTCACCACCCAGCTGGTGGCGCTGTTCGCATTGACCGGCACGCTGGCGAAGCTGCGCGGCAACCTGTCGCCGCAGCAGGAAGCGGACTACGTTGAGGCGTTGCGCCACCTGCCCGGCAGCGTCCAGCACGCGCTCAACCTGGAGCCGCAGATCAGCGCCTGGGCCGAGCGTTTCGCTTTGAGGCAGCATGCGCTGTTCCTCGGCCGCGGCGTGCATTACCCGATCGCACTGGAAGGCGCGCTCAAGCTCAAGGAAATCTCCTACATCCATGCCGAGGCCTACCCCGCCGGCGAACTCAAGCACGGGCCACTGGCGCTGGTCGACGAGGCGATGCCGGTGGTGGTGATCGCGCCGAACGACCGCCTGCTGGAGAAGGTCAAGTCCAACATCCAGGAAGTGCGCGCGCGCGGCGGCGAGATGTTCGTGTTCGCCGACGCCGACAGCCACTTCGGCGCATCCGAACAGGTACACGTGATCCGCACCCCGCGGCATGTCGGCGTGCTGTCGCCGATCGTGCACGCGATCCCGGTGCAGCTGCTCGCCTACCATACCGCGCTGGCGCGCGGCACCGATGTCGACAAGCCGCGCAATCTGGCCAAGTCGGTGACGGTCGAATAGTGCTTTTCCTTCTCCCTTCGGGAGAAGGTGCCCGCAGGGCGGATGAGGGTTCGGTGTGCGCCGATAGCATCACGCCCGTGCCGAACCCTCACCCCAACCCCTCTCCCGATGTGAGAGGGGCTTGAATGCGCCTACTTCGCCGGACGCCAGCGCAAGCTGAGCCCGAATTCGCGCCCGGGCTGGTTGTAGAACGCGGCGGTCTCGTAGTCGCGGTCGAAGGCGTTGCGGAGGTTCGCCTGCAGCGTCCAGTCCGGAACTAACGCGTACTCCGCCCGCAAGTCGAGCGTGGCGTAACCTCCCACGCGCAGGCTGTTGGCGACGTCGTCGTAGCGCGTGCCCTCGGCGATCCAGCTGGCACCGATGCGCCAGTCGCCGAAGGCGCGATCGAGATCCAGCCGTGCGCCCTGCGTGGCGCGGCGCGGCAGCAGGTTGTCGAAATTGCCGGCGCTGCGGTTGCGTGGATCGACGACGCTCGCCTGCGCCGACAGGTCCCAACCCGCGATGGTGGCGCCCGCGGTCAATTCGGCACCGCGGATGCGTGCGCTTTCCAGGTTATTGGCCTTGAAGATCGCGGTGTCGTACACGATCAGGTC
Organism: Luteimonas sp.; assembly: GCA_039919355.1. GTDB lineage: Bacteria > Pseudomonadota > Gammaproteobacteria > Xanthomonadales > Xanthomonadaceae > Cognatiluteimonas. The sequence continues at coordinate 6,326 of JBDSFV010000177.1, forward strand.
GTCGATGGTGGTCTGGTAGGCATTGGGTTGCCAATGCCAGCCATCGAGCCGCTGCGCAATGCCGACTTCAGTGCTCCTGGATTCCTCCGGTCGCAAGTCCGGATTGCCGAAGAACGGGTAGTACAACTCATTGAAGGTCGGTGCCTTGAACGCGGTGCCGACGTTGGCGGTGAGGCGCACGTCGTGGCCGGCATCGATGCCCCAGGCAAGGCCGCCGGTCGTGTGGCTGCCGAACTGGTCGTTGTCGTCACGGCGCAACGACGCCTGCAGATCGTGGTGGCCGAAACGCCCCTGGTATTGCGCGAATCCGGCGCGGTTGCCGCGCGCGGCATCGAACGTCGCGAACGGGCTGTCGACCTCGGCGCGGTCGCGCAGCCAGTCGTAACCCACGGTCAGCAGCTGGCCGTCGCCCAATCCGATGTCGCCCTGCAGCGTCGCGCTGTCGCGCCTGCTGACGAAGCGGTCGGTGAAGGTCGCGTCCCGGAAGTTGTCGGACGTGTCGATGTTGCGACCCGCGATGAACTGCAGCGTGAGCCGCTCGTCCGCGGTGTAGCGCAGCTTGCCGCCGACCACCTGCTGCACGGTGTCTGAGTTGTCCGGCAGACCCCATGCGGGGTCGGCGTCGTACTCGTTATGGCCTTCGCTGCGCAGCACATTGGCTTCCAGCGTCAGTGCGTCGGTGGCGTTGACGCCGCCGCGCAAGGACAGCGAGCGGCTGCGGTAGCCATCGCGATCCGGGTCGGGATTGTCCATGCCGCAACCGGCATACAGCGGGGCGCCGATGCCGCGGCAGGCATTAATGCCGTCGCTGCGTTGCCAGCTGCCGTCGATGCCGAACCAGCCGCGATCGAAACCGGCATCGACACCGGTGCTGGCCTCGCGCAGGCCATGGCTGCCGGCGCCGACGCGCATGCGCGGCGTGACGCCCTTGCCGGCGCGGCGGGTAAAGATCTGGATCACGCCGCCGATCGCTTCCGAGCCGTACAGGGCGGAACGCGGGCCACGCACGATCTCGATGCGTTCGATCAGTTCGACCGGGATGTCCTGCAATGCCGCCAGCCCCGACGTCGCCGAGCCGACGCGCACGCCGTCGACCAGGAACAGGGTGTGGTCGGACTCGGTGCCGCGCAGGAACAGCGTGGTCAGCTTGCCGAGCCCGCCCTGGTTGACCAGGTTGATGCCGGCGCGACCGCGCAGCAGCTCCGGCAGCGAGCGTGCCTGGCTCCGCTCGATCTGCGCGCGATCGATCACCTCGACGGCGGCCAGCGACTGGTCGGCGGTGACGGCAGTGCGGGTTCCGGTGACGGTGATCTCGTCGAGTTCGGTTGCGCGGTCGGTTTGTGCCATCGCGGTCGCGGGTAGCGCCAAGGCGAGCGCAACGGACAGGATTCGGAATTGCATCAGGGATTCTCCAGCGCGCACGCCCGCGCGCAATTGCCCGTTAGGGGCTGGCGGTCAGGAGTCGCGATGGAGAAGAGAAAGCGTGCGATGGGCCGCGGGAAAGACGGCGCCGCCGCCGCAATGCCCGCCGCATCGCAACCAGTCACTTCCAGGCCGGTCTCCGGACTGGCGAGTGGAGCGTGCCGCTCCGGCCGCGACGCCTTCCCGTGCAGCCTCGATGAGGCAATCGCACAGTGGCGGATGTCGCGGCTTGTCTCGCTTACCGTTGCGGGGGCAGTGCCGGAATGGCCGCGGATGCGGTGTCACCGGCTTCCCGTTTCAACCCTTGGGCAGCATGGATTAGAAAAGCAGCCCGCAGGTCACCTCGAAGCGCGCGCAGTCTATGCGAGTGCGCACGTCTACGCAAAAAACGGACGTCAGTCGTGCTCTTCGACGTCGGCGGTGTGCAAGTCGCGCGCCTGCAAGGCGTCGCCTGCGTCGATGGCACCCTCGCGCGCCATCATCGTGGTGGTGACGGGACCCGCAGGCGGACGCCCGCGCGGCGGCGGCAGCAGCGCGATCGCGGCTTCGGCCGCGGCGACAAGGTCGGCGCGGCGCGATTCGGGCACTTCCTGCCAGTGGCAGTCGAGCAACGCGCCTTGCAGCGCGTACAACAGGTTCAGGCTAGGCTTGAAACCGGCGCGCTTGACGCGCATGAAGGCCTCCACCGCGCCGACCGATTCCAGGTCCGCGCGCGAACGCAGCCCGACCTGGCGCAGCCATGCCGCCGACTTCGGGCCGATGTTGCGCAGCTTCTCCTGGGTGCTCACGACAACTCTGCTCACGACAACGATTCCACGAAGCAATGGGCGATCGCCTCGAGTCCGGCCTGGTCGTGGGCATCGAAGCGGTCGGGGACAGGACTGTCGATGTCAAAGACACCGATCAGATCCTCGCCACGGCTGCTGCCGGGCAGGACCAGGGGCACCACCAGTTCCGAACGCGAGGCCGAATCGCAGGCGATATGGCCGGGGAAGGCGTCCACGTCGGCGATGCGCTGGGTCGTGCGCGTCCGCGCGGCGGCGCCGCATACGCCCTTGTCGAGCGGAATCCGTACGCACGCCGGCAGGCCCTGGAAGGGGCCGACCACGAGTTCGGTACCGTCGAAGAAATAGAACCCGGCCCAGTTCAGCTGCGGCAGCGCGTGGTAGACCAGCGCCGACACATTGGCGGCGTTGGCGATGCGGTCGGGTTCGCCGGCGACCAGCGCGCGCGCCTGGGCCAGCAGCTGGGCGTATTGCTCCGGTTTGGTCCCGGCGAGGTCGGCGGCGGCGAAAAACATCCCCCGAGTCTACCCGCGACCGCGCCATGCCGCTTAAAAGCATGCCGCTTGCCAGCAGCACGTTTGCCCGAAGCCTGCTTGCCAGCATGCCCGGATGCACGCGCAGGGCTTCTACGTCACCGGCACCGACACCGGCATCGGCAAGACCGTCGCCAGTACGGCCCTGCTGCATGCGTTGCGCGCGCGCGTCGTGCATGCGGTCGGGATGAAGCCGCTGGCCAGCGGTTGCGAACGCACGTCGCAGGGCTGGCGCAACGACGACGCGCTGGCGCTGCAGGCCGCGAGCGATCCGCAACCCGCCTACGCCGACCTCAAACCCTACGCACTGCCGCTGCCGCTGGCGCCGGAACTGGCCGCGCGCGAGGCGGGCGTCACGGTCGAGCTGGCGCCGATCCTCGAAGCGTATGCGCGGCTGCAGGCGCAGGCCGACGTGGTGGTGGTCGAAGGCGTCGGCGGCTGGGCGGCGCCGTTGTCCGACATGCTTGACCAGGCCGACCTGGTGCGCATGTTGGACCTGCCGGTGGTGCTGGTGGTCGGGCTGCGGCTGGGCTGCCTCAACCATGCCTGCCTGACCGCGCGCGCGATCGCGGCCGACGGTTGCCGGCTCGCGGGCTGGATCGGCAACGCGGCCGATCCCGGCATGGATCGCCGCGACGACCACCTCGCCCTGCTGCAGGCCCGCATCCCGGCGCCACGCTGGGGCTGGTTGCCGCACCTCGAACCCGCGAACGCCGAAGTGCTGTCACGATACCTGCATCTGCCGGACTGGACCGGCAGGACTTCCGGCACGGGCGGCGTCACCGATTCGCAATGCTAGACTGGGGAGTATAGGAATCCCCCGCGAGGTTGCGCATGCGCCGTGCCCTGGTTTTGCTGACTCTATCCGCTGCGCTGGCGCTGGCCGCCGGCTGTTCCAAGAAGGACGGTGCGGCCGCGGCCCCCGGTGGTGGCGGTCCGCCCGGCGGCGGGATGCCGCCGCTTCCGGTGGAAACGGTGACGCTGAAATCGCAACCCATGGCCGCTGGCCTGCAGACCGTGGGCAGCCTGCGTGCCGACGAGTCGGTGGTGGTGCGGCCCGAGGTCGCCGGGCGCATCAGTCGGATCCACTTCACCGAGGGCGGCCGCGTCGCCGCCGGGCAAGCGCTGTTCACGCTAGACGGCAGCATCGCCCAGGCCAGCCTCAACGAGGCCGCGGCCAACCTCGAGAACAGCCGCCGCGCCGCCAGCCGCGCCGGTGAACTGGCCCAGGCCAAGCTGATCGCGCAGGCCGACTACGACAAGGCCCGCGCTTCGCTCGGAGTCGACCAGGCGCGGGTCGCCTCGGCTCGCACCATGCTGTCGAAGATGACCCTGCGCGCGCCATTCTCCGGACAGATCGGCCTGCGCGAAGTCAGCGTCGGCGAGTTCGTCAACGTCGGCCAGGACCTGGTGACGCTGGTGCGCCTGGACCCGATCGAGATCGACTTCGGCGTGCCGGAAAGCGCGCTGTCGCAACTGCGCAATGGGCAGAAGATCCAGGTCACGGTCGATGCCTTTCCCGGCGACGTGTTCGGCGGCGATGTGGTCGCGATCGATCCGGTGATCGATCCCGGCAGCCGCAGCGCCAGGCTGCGCGCGCAGATCGCCAATCCCGACTTCAGGTTGCACCCCGGGCAGTTCGCCAAGTTGCAAATGGACACCGGAACCGGCAGCGCCGATGCGCTGCTGATCCCCGAGCAGGCGCTGATGCAGGAGGGCGACACCCGTTTCGTCTACACCGTGGTCGACGGCAAGGCGAAGAAAACCGTGATCAAGACCGGCGCGCGTGTGCCGGGACAGGTGCAGGTGACCGAAGGCCTCAAGGCTGGCGATGTGGTGATCACGGCAGGACAGGCCAAGCCGATGATGCACGAGGGCATGGCGGTGATGGTGCTGCCGCCCGCGGGCGCTGCGCCGGCTGCGGCTGCTGCGCAGCAACCGGGCGAAACCGACGCCGCGCCGTCCCCGAAGGACTGAGTCGACATGGTCCTTTCCGACATCTCCATTCGCCGCCCGGTCTTCGCGACCGTCATCAACCTGATCATCCTGCTGGTGGGCATCATCAGCTACCAGCGTCTCGCGGTACGGCTGATCCCGAACGTCGACGTGCCGGTGGTGACGGTCAACACCAGCTATCCCGGCGCCAGCGCGCAGGTGATCGAGTCGCAGATCACCCAGCCGATCGAGGACGCGCTGTCCGGCGTCGAGGGCATCGACTTCATGCAGTCGGTGAGCCGCGAACAGTCGAGCCAGGTGACGATCCGGTTCCGCATCGACCGCGATCCCGACGCCGCCGCCAGCGACGTGCGCGATCGCGTCGGCCAGGCCCGCGACTTCCTGCCCGAGGAAGCGCGCGAGCCGGTGATCCAGAAGCAGGAAGCCGACGCGCAGCCGATCATCTATCTGGCGTTCTCCTCCGACCGCCATCCGACGGTCGAGATCGCCGACGTCGCCGAGCGCCTGGTCAAGGATCGCGTGCAGACGATTCCCGGCGTGGCCCAGGCGGTGGTGTACAGCAGCACCTATGCGATGCGGATCTGGCTGCAGCCGCAGCGGCTGGCCGGGTTCGGGCTGACCCCGGCCGACGTCGAAGACGCCTTGCGTGCGCAGAACGTCGAGATCCCGGCCGGCCGCGTCGAAGGCAGCAACCGCGAGTTCACGGTGCTGTCGGAGACCGACCTGAAGACGACCGAGCAGTTCGGCAATGTCATCCTCGGCGACGTCAACGGTTATCTCGTCCGCTTGAAGGACGTCGCCAAGGTCGAACTCGGCGCGCAGGAAACCCGTTTCGCCGCGCGCTTCAACGGCCGCAACGCGGTGCCGCTGGCGATCGTCAAGCAGGCGGTCGCCAACCCGCTCGACATCTCCAAGGCGCTGAAGACGATGCTGCCGAAGATCCAGCGCACGCTGCCGGAGGGGATGAAGGTCGAGATCGCCTACGACTCCACGATCTTCATCGAGAAGTCGATCCAGGAGGTCTACAAGACCGTCGCCGAGGCGGTGCTGCTGGTGGTGCTGGTGATCTTCCT
>JBDSFV010000178.1:0-9168 GCA_039919355.1 Luteimonas sp.
GTTGTCGCTTGCCCGGCGTGCCCCCGGCAACGGACCGCCGAGGTAGTAGCGCACGATCTGTGCGGTCCCGCCGAGGCCGCCGTCTTCGCCTCCGTCCCACAGCGCGAACAGCACGTGGCAATGATTGGCCACGTACAGCCCGGCCAGCAGGTACTGGCGATCGCGCAACGGCCCGGGATCGCGCAACTGTTCCGGGTCGCCGTCCGGCAACGGCAGTGGAATGACCTCGGCCTGCGCCAGCAGGCGTTCGAACTGCGCCCGCGATTCGGGCGTGGAGAAGTCCTCCGCATACAGGTCCAGCGGCATCGCCAGCGGCACGATCAGGCGCGCCCCCAGTTCCAGTCCGACTTCCGCCACCAGCCGGTCGCCGCCCTCGGCCAGCGGCGAGACGATGGTCAGGCCGAGATCGGGGAACGCCGCCTGCAGCCACGCCAGCGACCCGTGCACCTGGCGCCGCAAGGCCGGCACGTCGGCGGCCACCAGGTCGCGATGGCTGGTGACGCCGACGATCAGCTGTACGGCAGCCTCGTCGCGGGAATCGGCCATGTCGTCGCGCTGCCCGACCGCCTAGTTGTTGATGATTTTCGGGTCGCAGACAGCGACGACCGTTCCGTTCACAGAGTCCAGCAGGAACAACGCGAATCGATACTCATGCCCGCTGCCCGGATTCTGGTCCAGGACGGCAAGCCGTCTCTGGTCCTTGGAAACGCCCTTGCGGTCGAACATGCCCGCCGTCGCATTGGAAGCCGTCGTCGGGCACCCGGTCGCGGCGCGGATGATTCCGATCCCGTCGTCGGGCTCTGGCGGGAAATGCAGGCCCAGGTTGTCCTCCAGCGTGAAGACCACCAGAACCGGTTGTGAGACCCCGGACAGCTTGAGCCCTTTGTGGTCCCCGTCCGGGATGACCAGGCCGGTTCCATCGGTGTCGATAAGCTCGAAGTCCGAAGTAGGCACACCAGGACCGTTGACCTTGACGCCGACATTGAGAATCAACCAATAGGGTCTGGCTTCCGGACGCATTGCGATACTCATGGCATGTTCTCCTTGCGGGATGGGGGAGTGTCTGCGGCAGACGCTCCGTAAAAATCGGGGTGCCGGTAGCCGGCTTCGCGCAGTTGCTGCCGCAAGCGGGCCGATGCCTCGATCGCGCCCTGCGCCTCGCGGGCACGCGCCAGCCATAGCATGCCTTCGGCATCCAGCGAGGGATGGCGCGACCCAACCTGATCCAGTGCCTGCCAGGCAGCGCGTGCTGCCTGCGCGTCACCGAGTTCGGATAAAAGCCTGGCAACGCGACCGAGCGAGAGCAGCAACCATCGTTCGCTCTTGGCCCGCTGCCACGGATCCTGCATGACTGCCTGCAGGCGTTGCACCGAGGCGCGCGCGATCTCCAGGGCCGCCTCGCGGCGCCCCTCCTGGCGCAACAGATCCGATGCGACCTGGGCCTGGGCCTCCTGCAGTTCCACCCGCCATGCCCAGACCTCGGCGTCGCGTGCGAGCAGGCCGGCAACCAGTGGACGGACCCGCTCGAGCTCCACGAGTCCTTGTTGCGGCTGGCTGCGCCAACCGAGGAGTCCGGCCTGCATCAGTCGCGACTTGGCCGCGGCTTGCAGCCAGTCGGCGTTGTCAGGCTCCAGCCGCAATTGCGCATCGGCCATGCGGTTGGCCTCGGCGATCTCCGACGCAGCGGCGTCGAGTTCACCGCGCGCGAGTAGCAACCCGGCCAGGAACCGGCGCGCGTACATCATCCGTTCCAGCACCACCGCGTTGCCCGGTTCCCGTTGCAGCATCGACCGGTACAGCGCGATTTCCCGCTGGCGCAGTCGTGCCGCCTCGTCGAAACGCAGCTCCAGCGCCTCCGCCGAGGACAACCACGAATAATCCTGACCGAGGTCGACCTGTGGCGTGGCATCGCCCGGTTTGCTGGCGACACGGCGTTCATTGGCGCGCCGCGACATCTCGAACTGGGTCATCGCCTCGCGGGGACGCCCCTGATCCAACAGCATCACCCCGAGGTTGCTGTGCGAGTAGGACAGCTCGGCCTGCCAGTCCATGTTGGCCGGATCGATGGCCACCAGGCGCTTGGCCAGACGCTGGTACTCGAGCATGGCCTGTTCCGCAGCACCCAGGTCGCCGTGCTGCCAATCGTAGTAACCGACCCAGAACACGCTTTGTGCATGCTCGAAGATCCGCTGCGGATCGGCGGGCGCGCGATCGAGCAGCTCGGCCGTGGTATCGCGCGCATGCCGGAACGCGGTCAGGGCGCTGTCCATGCCGCCACGGCGCACGTCGATCTCGCCGATCAGTTGCTGCGAGCGTGCGCGTCGGCCAAGCGCATTGGCGTCGAGTTTGCGCGGATCCTGCTCGTCGTAGTACTTCAGGGCGCGCGCGCCGACCGCGTCCAGCACATCCAGCCGACCCACCGGCTCGAGCTTCTTGCGCAGGTCGACGAGCATGAACTCGATCAGGCTCTCGGCCTGCGCACGCTCTGCCCGCGCTTCGTCGCGCGCCCGGAGTGCAAGCACCGCCATCGTGCCCAGCGCGATCGCGATCGCCGCGAGCACGGCGGACAGCAGCGCCAGGCGCTGATGGCGGCGATGCGCATCGCGTTGCACCAGCTGGTCCAGCGGCACGCCGGCAAGTCCTGCCACCAGCTTCTGCACGCCCAGGCGCCAGCCGTCGCCTTGAGCACGCAGGTCGACCGCGACCGGCGCGGCATCGGCGATGCCGACTCCGCTGTCGAAGCGCGTGCGCAACGACGGCGGCAGGCATTCGCGTGCGCTTGCATCCGTGTCGCGCGAGGCCATTGGTTCGCCATCGAGCAGCACGCACAACACCGGCGCATCGGGTTGCAGGCGGTTGAAGGCGACGATCTCGGCTTCAACCCAAGGCGAGGCGGCCGATGCCGGCGAGCAAAGCACGATCATGGCGCGGCTGGCCGCGATAGCGGCTTCGACGACCGCGCCGATGTGTCCACTGGCGGTGAGTTCGTCGCGATCGCGAAAGACCGGATGCAGCCGCGTCGGCACGATCCCCAGCGGACCTTGCCGCCCGACCAGGCGCCGCGGAATGCGATAGCTTTCGAGCGCGCGATGCAACCGTCCGGCATCGCGCCGATCGGCATGGCTATAGCTCAGGAAGGCCCAGTAACGGATGTCCCCGCCCACCGTCGGCTCCGGCGCCTCCGGGGGAAGGCTGGCGACATCTAATAATACGCCGGCGCCGACGGGCTCCGGCCATTGGGCGGCTGCGCCAGCGCCTACCAGACGAGGTCGTCGGGCACCTGGTACTGCGGATCGGCGTAGGGATCGTCCTGAATCGGCGCAGCTGGATCGACCTTGAGCGCGATCGCCGGCGCGAAGATCGCCTCGGCCTGCGCCAGCAACACGGCAGCGACCAGCAGGTAACGACCATCGAGCTGGACCACGCCGAGTTCGCCGGCATTGAGCGACCTCAGCTGCGCTTGGGTGACGTAGATGCGCTTGATCTTGCCGCCGTAGTCGAAATGCCGCGCGATCTCGGCGGCCGGATCGTTGAGCGCCTTGTCCTTCAGCAGTTCAGCCAGTTGCGCCTTGGCTTCGCGACGCTTGCGCGCCTCCTCCTGCTTCAGGCGCTCGGCCTCGATGCGTTCGTCCTTCTCGCGCTGCGCCCGGATTGCGTAGGCCTTGGCGAGGTCGATGCCCTCGCGTGTGCGCGGCTTGCCCTGCCCGCCAGGCTTGCCGGCCGCGGGCTTCGTCGTCGCGGCCTGGCCATGCTGCGGCCTGCGGGCAGCGTCCACGTTGCGCGCCTGCTTGTGTTCGGGCTTGCGCTCCGGCCTCGGTGCGGCCTGGAAGCCGAGTCCGAGCAGCTGGTCGCGGAGGGAATCGCTCATGCGTGCGGGTCAGTAGTGCGGTGGTGGCGGTTCGCCGGCGGGGTCGGCGAAGAAATCACCGCGCGACTGCTTGAGGTCGTCGAGAGCGCGGCGCAGCAGTTCCCCGTTGCGCGCGGTTTCGGCGCGGGATGCGGCGAGCGCGTCGCTCAATTCCGCCAACGCATGTTCCTGGAATGCGAGCCGCGTTTCCAGTTCGATCAGCCGGTGTTCGAGTGCTGCCAGCTCCAATCGGGCAACATCCATCAGTCGACCACGATCGAGCGGCCACGGCCGATGCCGTAATAAGCGATCCCGGCGGCCTCGACTTCGATCGGGTCGTACAGGTTGCGGCCGTCGAACACCACGGCGTCGCCCAGCGCAGCCTGCAGGCGCGCGAAATCCGGACTGCGGAACTGCTTCCACTCGGTGACCACCACCAGTGCATCGGCACCTTCGAGCGCCGCGCCCGTGGACTCGCACAGCACGAGGTCGGCACGTTCACCGAAGACGCGCTGCGCTTCGTGCCGCGCCTCCGGATCGTAGGCGCGGACCGTCGCACCGGCATCCCACAGCTGCTGCAGCAGGCGCCGGCTCGAGGCTTCGCGCATGTCGTCGGTATTGGGCTTGAACGCCAAGCCCCAGACCGCGAAGGTCTTGCCGCGGATGCCTTCGTCCTCGCCGACGTCGTAATGGCGCTGGATCAGTTCGAACAGGTGGCCCTTCTGCGCGTCGTTGACCGCTTCCACCGCGTTGAGCAGTTTCGCCTCGTAGCCCATCTGCTGCGCGGTGCGGGCCAGCGCCTGCACGTCCTTGGGGAAGCACGAGCCGCCATAGCCGGCGCCGGGATAGATGAAGTGCCAGCCGATGCGCGGATCCGAGCCGATGCCATGCCGCACCATCTCGACGTCGGCGCCGACCTTCTCGGCGATGTTGGCGATCTCGTTCATGAAACTGATCTTGGTCGCCAGCATGGCGTTGGCGGCGTACTTGGTCAGCTCGGCCGAACGCACGTCCATCGCCACGATGCGTTCGTGGTTGCGGTTGAACGGCGCGTACAGGCGCTTGAGTTTCTCGATCGCGGCCGGATTGTCGGCGCCGATGATGATGCGGTCCGGACGCGTGCAGTCCTCGACCGCTGCGCCCTCCTTCAGGAATTCCGGATTGGAAACGATATCGAAAGCGATGTCGGCGCCGCGCGCAGCCAGCGCCCCGGCAATCGTCGCGCGCACCTTGTCGGCGGTGCCGACCGGCACGGTCGACTTGCCGACCACCACCACCGGACGCGCCAGGTGCCGGCCGATGGTGTCGGCCACCTTCAACACGTACTGCAGGTCGGCGCTGCCGTCTTCGTCGGGCGGGGTGCCGACGGCGATGAAGAGGATGTCGCCGTGGGCGATCGCGCTGGCGGCATCGGTGGTGAAGATCAAGCGGCCGGCCGCATGGTTGGCCTTGACCATCGGCTCCAGCCCTGGCTCGTAGATCGGGACCACACCGTTGTTCAGGCCCGCGACCTTGGCTACGTCGATGTCGACGCAGACCACGTCGTGCCCGACTTCCGCCAGGCAGGTGCCGGTGACCAGACCGACGTAGCCGGTGCCGAAGATGGTGACGTGCATCGAGACTCTACTCTGGGGTTGAAACGAAGACGCCGGCGGCGAAACACCGCCGGCGCCAAGTGTTCCGGAGTTTACTTCGCGCCGGGTTTCACGATCTCGAGCAACTCGACCTCGAACACCAGCGTCGCATTCGGGCCGATCGGCCCGCCCGGCGTGCCCTTCTCGCCATAGCCGAGCTTGCTCGGGATCCAGAGCTTGTACTTGCTGCCGACCGGCATCAGCGCGATGCCTTCCTGCCAGCCCGGTACCACCTGCTGCAGCGGGAAGCTGACGGGTTCGCCGCGGTCGTAGGAGCTGTCGAAGGTCTTGCCGTCCAGCAGCGAACCCTTGTAGTGCACGCGCACGACGTCGCTGGCCTTCGGCTTCGGACCCTTGCCCTCGGTGATCACCTGGTACTGCAGGCCGGAGGCGGTGGTCTGCACGCCGGGCTTCTTGGCGTTTTCGGCCAGGAAGGCCGCACCGGCGGCGAGGTTGGCCTTGGCGTCCGCCATCATCTTGGCGATCTGCTTGGCCTGCATCTTCTCGCCGAAGGTCTGGCTGATCCCGGCGGCCTGCTTCTCGTCGAGCAGCAGCTTTTCACCGGCCAGCGAACTCTTGATCGCCTTCGCGATCACGTCGACATCGACCTCTTCCTTGACCGGCTCGAGCTGCTTGGCCATCGCCATGCCGATCATGTAGCTGACCTGCTCCTTCTCGGTCGCAAGGCCGGGAATCGCCTTGCCGGCGGCGTTGTCGGTCGCAGCGGCCAGCTTGTCGGTGTCAGCTTTGTCGCCGGGCTTGCAGCCCGCGACGAGAACGGCCAATGACGCCGAGGCCAGGATGGTCAGGGGAATACGGAGGGAAGGCTTCATTTCGGATGACGCTCCAAAGGGGGTAGGCGTACAGGCGATGCGCGGAAAGACGGACTGTGACGGCGAGGCGCTGAACCGAAGGCTTACTGCAGGATGCCCATCAGTTCGACATCGAAGATCAGCGTGGCATCGGGTCCGATCGGGGCACCGGGGATTCCCTTGTCACCGTAGGCGAGTTCTGACGGTACCCAGAACCGGTACCTGGCGCCGACCGGCATCATCGACACCCCTTCGGTCCAACCCGGGATCACCTGGTCGAGTCCGAACTCGGCCGGCTGGCCACGATCGTAGGAGCTGTCGAACACGGTGCCATCGAGCAGGGTACCTTGGTAATTGACGCGGACGCGATCACTGGGATTCGGCCGCGGACCGGCGCCCTGCCGCAGCACCATGTACTGCAGGCCGGAAGGCGTTGTGAACACGCCCTTGACCGCCTTGTTTTTCGCCAGGAACGTGGCGCCTTCGGCCTTGTTCTTGTCCGCGGCGGCGGCGGCCTGCGCCTGCATCTTCGCCTGCATCTGCTGGGTGAACGCGGTCAGCACCGCCTTCACTTCTGCATCGACCAGCAGGGGCTTCTCGCCCGCCAACGCGGTGCGCACGGCCTGCACGAATACCGGCAGGTCGATCTCGTCCTTGATCGGCGCCAGCGAGGGCCCGACCATATATGCACCGAGGAGTTGGCCCACCTTGTCCTTCGCCACGGCCGGCGGCTGCCCGCCGGGCGCAGTGCCCGCAACCGGCTTGCCTTCGCGTGCACCGATTCGGGCGCGCAGGGCGCCATCGGTCGCGGTGGCTTCTTCCTTGCTCAATACCGGCTTGCCGCCCCCGAAGGCATTGCGCACGGCCTGCTCGAACGCGGCGATGTCCATGTCAGGTCCGACCGGCTTGATCGAACGACCTACGTCCATGCCGATGGCATAACTCACCTTGTCACGTTCGCTGGCCAGCACCGTCTTTTCCTGGGCCGCCACCGTACCGGGCATGGTCGCCGCAGCCAGCAACAACGCGGCGGTGCCGCGCACGAAAGCCTTCATCCGGAACTCCTGTAGACGCCGCAGACGCGGCGCGAAAGCGTTCATTGTCGCGGTCAGGCCCAGCGCGGGCAATGCCGCGGGATCAACGCGTGGCGCGCAGCGCCTTCATCGGGGCCTTCAGGGCTTTCTCGATCGCGTCGACCACGGCCGGATCATCCGGCGTGGTCTTGCTGGCAAAGCTGGCCAGCACCTTGCCATCGCGACCGACCAGATATTTGTGGAAGTTCCATTCTGGCTTATCGCCGGTCGCTGCCTCGAGGTCGCGATACAGCGGCGTGGCGTCGCCACCGACCACGTGCACCTTCTCGAACATCGGAAACTTGACGCCATAGGTGAGCGTGCAGAATTCCTGGATCTTCTTCTCGTCGTCGAACTCCTGCGACTTGAAGTCGCCCGACGGGAAGCCGAGCACCGCGAAGCCCTTGCCCTTGTACCTTGCATGCAGCGCTTCCAGCGCATCGAACTGCGGGGTATAGCCGCACTTACTGGCAGTGTTGACGATCAGCAGGACGTCGCCGGCGTAGGTTTTCGCCAGGTCGACCTGGCTCTTCCCGGCCAGCGGCCGGTAGCTGCGGTCGAGCAGTCCGCCGGCCGCCAGGGCCGCGGCGCAGGCCAGGATCAGGGCGGAAAACGCGATGCCCAAGGCGAAATGGCGCGGATACGGGCGCATGGGATCTCCAACCGGCGAAACGGACAGATATCTTAGGGGCAAAGCCGGCCCGGGCGGGTGTCGGGCATCACCCAGTTTCGCTGCGTAGGGCGATTGGCCTGCCCTGGACCATGACTTCAGTTGGGTTGCCAAGGGCTTGACGGGGCGTGTTGTGGTGTTATAGTTGTATACAACACCAGTTACCCAGAGCAGGACGTCCGCCATGAACCGCAAGCTCCACCACACCGTGATGGCCCTGTCGGCGACCGCCACCGTGTTCACCGCGCTGTTGCTGGCCGGTGGCCCGGTGCAGCCGTCGGCACAGCCGGTTTCGGGCCTGATGATATCGGCCGCTGCGGCCGACTCGTCCGAGTCCGCCATCGGCTCCGCCACCGGGGCCGACGCGCCCCGGGTCAGCGCCAGCCAGCGCCGGCACCTGCGTCGATCCCGCGCAGCACTGGCGTTGCCCTACTTCTCGTTCGCGCAGGGCCTGCGCCGCAACCGGAGCTGAGCCATGACCGCGATCCAGTGGAGCGATGGCGCTCCGATCTACCGCCAGCTCAAGGAACGCGTCGTGGCGATGATGCTCGACGGCGTGCTCAAGCCCGGCGATGCCCTGCCCTCCGTGCGGCAGGTAGCGGCGGAATACCAGCTCAACCCGATCACCGTCTCGCGCGCCTATCAGGAGCTCGCGGACGAGGCACTCGTGGAAAAACGCATAGGACTGGTGATGTACGTCACCGAAGAAGCATCGAAGAAGCTGCTCGCCAGCGAGCGTGAACGTTTCCTGCGCGAGGAATGGCCGCTGGTGCTGGAACGCATCCAGCGCCTGGGCCTGTCCACCGCCGACCTGCTCACCTACGCTGCCAAAGGGGGCGCGAAATGAACATCGCTCATGACAGCCGCGTCCATGACGCCTCCGCCCCGGTCATCAGCGCACGCAACCTGCGCAAGGCCTACAAGAACAAGCTGGCGCTCGACGGTACTTCGTTCGCGATCGAGCCCGGACACATCGTCGGCCTGATCGGCCCCAACGGCGCCGGCAAGACCACGGCGCTGAAGGCGATCATCGGGCTGATTCCGTTCGAAGGCGAACTGACCGTGCTCGGGCGCGACCCCCGCACCGAACGCGACGCGCTGATGAACGATGTCTGCTTAATCGCCGACGTCG
>JBDSFV010000179.1:0-7486 GCA_039919355.1 Luteimonas sp.
CGGAACCGCCGAAGCCGCAGGAGATCAAGCAGTTGGCGCCTCCGCAGCCCTCGCCGATCCCGCCCCCGCCGGAAGAGCCACCGGTGGTGTTCGACGAGCCGACGCCGATGGATACCCAGGCACCGCCACCGGCGCCGCCATCCCCGCCCGCGCCGCAGCCGGACATCGGCGCCAGCGTCGATATCTCGTCGAAGAACATGAATCCTCCGAAATATCCGCCTGCGGCGTACCGCGAGGTAGTCGAAGGCGAAGTCATTTTGATCGTGGATGTCGATGCCAACGGAAATGTCACCAACGTTGCCGTGGAGAAGTCCAGCCGCAACCGCGATCTCGACCGCGCCGCGATGGATGCCGCGCGCAAGTGGCGCTTCAACCCTTCGATCCGGAATGGCCAGAAGGCCGCGGGCCGCGTCCGCGTCCCGGTGCTCTTCAGGCTGCAATAGCCGGCCCTACACGTTTTTAGTTAACACCCGCTCCATCGCTCCACCGTCTCTCCCAAACCACCACATCCAAAGGTAAGCGACATGCTGCAGGAAACCACTAACGCCGCCGTTGCGACCGGAGGCAATGCTGCCACCGCCCTGACGCAGATGGGCGTCGACCATCTGCTCGCTGAAATGATGAGCGACCCCGGAGCCTTTGCGGTCCAGTGGGCGGTGTTGCTCACCCTGTTGATCATGTCCGCGATGTCGCTGTACTGGATCGTGATCAACTTCTTCAAGAACATGAGTCTGCGCCGTAGCGCCGACCGCGTGATCAGCACGTTCTGGGAAACCACGAACGCGCAGGACGCGATCCGCTACATGGAAGAGCAGCCCAAGACCGAGCCGTTCTCCAAGATCGCGCTCGACGCCGCGCAGGCCGCCGCCCACCACCAGCGGCACGAGGGCTCGCGCCTGGTCGAGTCGCTGAACCGCTCCGAGTTCGTCGACCGCGCCCTGCGTCAGGCCGTGACCCGCGAATCGATGCGTCTGGAAAGCGGCCTGACGGTGCTGGCCACGGTCGGTTCGACCGCCCCGTTCGTCGGTCTGCTGGGTACGGTGTGGGGCATCTACGGCGCCCTGATCCGCATCGGTGCCACCGGCCAGGCGTCGATCGACGCGGTTGCAGGTCCGGTCGGCGAGGCGCTGATCATGACCGCGATCGGCCTGTTCACGGCGATCCCGGCGGTGCTGGGCTACAACTTCTACGTGCGCCTGAACCGCGTCACCTACAACAAGTTCGACACGTTCGCGCACGACCTGCACGACTTCTTCGCCACCGGTGCCCGCGTGGGCGAACTTCCGGCCAAGCGCTGAGTCGTCAAGGCGCGTAGTTTAGAAACACGGAGTCCGGCCCATGGCCTTCAGTAGTGGCACCCAAAGCGGCGCACCGATGTCGGAAATCAACGTCACGCCCCTGGTGGACGTGATGCTGGTGCTGCTCATCATCTTCATGATCACGGCGCCGCTGATGACGCACAAGATCAAGGTCGAGCTGCCCCAGGCCAACCTGGACAAGCGGGACGAAAAGCTGCCGCCGGCTCCACCGATCACGGTCAGCGTGACCGAGGACGGCAAGCTGTACTTGAACGATGCACTGGTCACCCGGGAACTGCTGGAGAGCCAGCTGTCGGTCGAGGCGCAGAAAACGCCACAGCCGGCAGTGAACGTCCGCGGCGACCAGACCACCAAGTACCGCACCGTCAGCGATGTGGTCAACATCGCGCAGGCCCAGGGCATCCGCAAGGTCGGCTTCGTCGCCACCCGCGAACGAACGCACTAACGGAGGACAGACGATGGCTTTCAGTTCCAGCTCCTCCGGCGGCCCGATGGCCGACATCAACGTCACGCCGCTGGTCGACGTGATGTTGGTGCTGCTGATCATTTTCATGGTGACGGCGCCGATCCTGTCCTATCCGATCGACATCGACCTGCCGCAGCGCTCGCTCAATCCGCCGCCGGAAAAACTCAATCCGCCGGACCCGATCCGCCTGCGTATCGATGCTTCCGGCCAAGTGTTCTGGAACGACAGCCCGACCCCGGTCTCCGCCTTGCGCAACATGATGGAGAGCGAGGTCGAGCGCGACCCGAACAACCAGCCGACGCTGGAGATCGACACCAACGACGAGGCCGACTACGGCGTTCTGGCCAAGGTCCTGGCCACCGCGCGCAACGCGCAGATGCAGAAGATCGGCTTCGTCAAGAAGTAACGCGATACCGCACCACCCGGCGCGCCTGCAGCGTGTCAACGACGCTTACCAAGCTTTTCACGCCGCCCATCGGGCGGCGTTTTTGTCTGTTGCCCGGCAAGCGCAGCTGACTTCGTGACCAGCACGCGTTCCAGCTGGATCGGGCGGTGTTTTCAGCCCGCCCGGAGGAGCGCCAGATAGCCGCGCACGGTCGCATCGAGACCGGCGTACAGCGCTTCGTCGACCAGCGCATGGCCAATCGAGACCTCGAGCACGCCGGGCACCGCGGCGAGGAAGGTGGCGAGGTTGGCCTGGCTCAGGTCGTGCCCGGCATTGACGCCGAGCCCGGCCCCCTGCGCGCGGCGGGCGCTGTCGGCGCAGGTTGCGAGGGCGGGGTTCGCAGCGCCCGCGGCGAATGCTTCGGCGTAGGGGCCGGTATGGAGCTCGATCCGGTCGGCGCCAACCGCGGCCGCCTGCGCAATCCCGGCACTGCCGGCGTCGACGAACAGGCTGACCCGACAGTCGAGCGCCTTCAGCGCGGCGATGTGCGGGCGCAGCGCCGCGCCATCGCGCGCGAAATCGAATCCGTGGTCGGAGGTCAACTGCGCATCGCCGTCGGGCACCAGCGTCGCCTGCGCCGGCCGCGCCTGCGCGCACAGCGCGTGGAAGCCCGGATACCCTGCGCGCGGCGGCGCGAACGGATTGCCCTCGAGGTTGAACTCGACGCCGCGGTCGCGGCACAACGCGGCCAGCGCCAGCACGTCGTCGGCGCGGACGTGGCGCGCGTCCGGGCGCGGATGCACGGTGATGCCTTGGGCGCCGGCGTCCAGGCAGGTTCGCGCCGCGCGCACCACGTCGGGCGCGCGGCCGCCCCGGGAATTGCGCAGCACCGCGATCTTGTTGACGTTGACGCTGAGGGCGGTCATCGACGCCGGCGCGCCATGGTCATACGCCAGCTCAGGCCAGGGGCGGCGGTTCGGACGACGAACCGGCCGCGCGGCGAGCCTCGGCCTGTTCGCGCAGGCGCCGCAGTTCCTGCGGATCGAGCATCGTCGCCTCGTCGCGGCTGCGGCTGCCGACGCGCTGCGCCAGCAGTCCTAGCACCCACGCCACCAGCAAAGCCAGCGCCACCAGCAGGCACAGCGCGCCCAGCGCCATCGAGGTGGTCTTGAACGCGACCGCGAACGCGGTGAGCGCCAGCAGCAGGAAAACCCAGGGCATCGTGTGGACTCCTCGAGGAACGGCCGCAGTCTAAGCGCGATCGCTGCTGCTTGGAACTCGCGCCGGTCGCCTCCCCCGACCGCCCGTCAGGCGGCGGGCACTAGAGCAACGGCGACAGCAGCCGCGCGAGCGCTTCGGGCAGTCGCACCGACCACAGCGGCTGTTCGCGCTGGTCGCGCACCCGCGGCGCGTGCGCGAATTCACCCTCGACCAGCCGTGCCAGCGCGGCGGCGATGGCGGCGTCGCGGAACAGCATCGAGACCTCGAAATTGAGGCGGAAACTGCGCGGATCGAAGTTGGCGCTGCCGATGATCGCCAGTTCGTCGTCGACCAGCAGCGCCTTGGTGTGCAGCATGCGCGGACCGTATTCGTAGACCTTGGCGCCGGCATTCATCAGTTCGTCGAAGTAGGAGCGCGCGGCATGGGTCACGAAGCGGCTATCGCTCATCTTCGGCACCAGCAGGCGCACGTCGAGACCGCCGAGCGCGGCCGAGGTCAACGCCATCACCGCCGCCTCGCCGGGCACGAAGTAGGGGGTGACCAGCCACACCCGCTGGCGCGCAGCATGGATCGCGCCGACGTGCAGGCGGTGGATCGCTTCCCACGGTGAATCCGGGCCCGAGGTCAGCACCTGCGCCCGGATCGGGCCGGGCCGGGCCGGCGGCATCGCCTTCGCCACCGCCGAGATGAAATCGCGGCTGCCGCTGGCATAGACCCAGTCCTCCACGAACACCAGTTGCAGCGGACGCACCGCGTCGCCTTCCAGGCGCAGGTGCAGGTCGCGGTAGGCGTCGTCGCGCAGGCGTTCGTTTTCCTCGTCGGTGATGTTGATGCCGCCGGTGAAGGCGATGCGGCCGTCGATCACCACGATCTTGCGGTGCGTACGCAGGTTGAGCCATGGCCGCTTCCAGATCCGGCCGAAGCGCATCGGGTGGAACCAGGCCAGCTCGCCGCCGGCAGCGAGCAGCGGCGCGAAGAACTGGCGCGGGCAATTCGACGAGCCGACCGCGTCCAGCAGCAACCGCACCGCGACGCCGGCACGCGCGCGCTCGACCAGCGCATCGCGCAGCGCGGTGCCGGTGTGGTCGGCGGCGTAGATGTAGTACTCCAGGTGGATGTGGTCGCACGCTGCGCGCACGTCGGCGAGCAGTGCGTCGTAGGTCGCGGCGCCGTCGATCAGCAGGCGGACATCGGTGGCGGTGGTGGCGGGCAGGCCAGTGGTGGCCTGTGCCAGCGCGGCGAGTTCGGCGGGCTCGCTGCGTTCGACCGTGCCCTCGGCATCCGGCAGCGCCACCCGGGCACGCGCGCGTCGCAGGCGTTGGCGCTTGATCCGTTGCGGGCCGAACACGTAGTAGATGAGGAAGCCGACGTACGGCAGCACGGCCAGACCGAGCAACCAGCTCAGGGTCGCCACCGGTGCGCGTTTCTGCAGCACGATCCAGCCGCCGAGCCAGACCAGGTAGCCGATCCAGCCCAGCGTCAGGTACAGGCCGAGATGAGGGACGCTGTGCAGCCACAGCCAGGCATCGTGCAGCGCATCGAACATTGAAGGATTCAGCGGCGTGTCGCGGGCATTGCGACGCGCCCAGCGTAGGCTGTGGCGATGGAGGATGCACGCAAGCCGCAGGCACCGATCAAGGGGCGGGGCGCCGCCTCGTACGTCAGCGGTCGCTTCGAGAAAACCGTTGCCCGCGGCGAGGACGACGGCTGGGGTTCGGTCTACGCCAACGCTGCCGACGACAGTGCCGATGCGGTCGCGCCGCGGCCGCACACGCAGGTCACCGAAGAACGCGCGCGTTCGGTAATCAGCCGCAACGACTCGCCCGATGTCGGCTTCAGCCAGTCGGTCAATCCGTATCGCGGCTGCGAGCACGGCTGCGTCTATTGCTTCGCGCGGCCTTCGCACGCCTATCTCGACCTGTCGCCGGGGCTCGACTTCGAAACGAAGTTGTACGCCAAGACCAACGCCGCCGAGCGCCTGCGGCATGAACTGGCGAGACCGGGCTACGTGCCATCGCCGATCGCGCTCGGCATCAACACCGATGCCTACCAGCCGATCGAGCGCCACTACCGGATTACGCGCGCGGTGCTGGAAGTGCTGGCCGAGTGCCGCCATCCGGTCAGTTTCGTCACCAAGAGTGGGATGATCACCCGTGATCTCGACCTGCTGTCGGCAATGGCAGGCGAGCGACTGGTCACGGTGTATTTCTCGATCACCACGCTCGACAACCCGCTGGCGGCGAGGATGGAGCCGCGCGCGACCGCGCCGCACGGCAAGCTGCGAGCCATGCGCGCGCTGTCCGAGGCCGGCGTGCCGGTCGGGGTGATGGTGGCGCCGGTGGTGCCGATGATCACCGACCGCGAGCTGGAACACATCCTCGAGGCCGCGCATGCACATGGCGCGCGCGCCGCCGGTTACGTGCTGCTGCGGCTGCCGCACGAGCTGAAGGAGATCTGGCGCGAATGGCTGCAGCTGCATTATCCCGAACGCGCCGCGCACGTGATGAGCCTGGTCCGGCAGATGCGCGGCGGCAAGGATTACGACAGCACCTTCGGCAAGCGCATGCGCGGCGAAGGCCCGTTCGCCGAACTGATCGCGCAGCGCTTTGCCAAGGCCCATGCGCGCCTGGGTTACGGGCGGCTACCGGCGCTGGACAGCTCGAAATTTGTCGCGCCGCGCAAGCCGTCGCCACAGGGCAGCCTGTTCTGAGCAGCGTGTTCTGATCGCCCGGGCACGCCGTTTTGGCGTGACCGGCTCCTCACGTCTGCGCGCGGATACTCGCCGTGTCCCATCCCCAGATAGATCCGATGGCCGCCACCCACGGTTTGCAGACGCAGCATGGCGCCGGTCCCCGGCGCGATATCGTGGTGATCGGGGCCTCGGCCGGCGGCCTGCGGGTGCTGCTGGAACTGGGCTCGGCGTTGCCGGCGCAGTTTCCCGCCGCGGTGTTCATCGTGCTGCACATCGGCGCGCACCGGAGCGTGCTGCCGGAACTGCTGAGCGCGCGCGGCGCCATCCCGCGGTGCATCCGGTGGATGGACAGCCGCTGCATCCGGGCACGATTTATGTCGCCCCGCCCGACCATCACATGCTCATCGAAGACGGCCTGATCCAGGTGCAGCGCGGCGCGAAGGAGCACCATGCGCGGCCGGCGATCGATCCGCTATTCCGCGCCGCCGCGCTGGCCTATGGTCCGCGCGTGATCGGCGTGGTCCTCAGCGGGCGCCTGGACGACGGTACCGCCGGGCTGCAGGCGATCAAGCGCTGCGGCGGCATCGCGGTGGTGCAGGAACCGGCCGACGCCGAGCATCCAGACATGCCCGCGAGCGCGCTGGACAACGTCGCGGTCGACCACTGCGTGCCGAGCCGGCACCTCGCCAAGACCCTGGTGGCGCTGGTCGGCCTGCCGGTCGTGGCGCCGCGGCCGGTCGTCCCCCCGCAGCTCGCCTGCGAACAGGCCATCAGCATGGGAGTCGGCAACCCGATGGAACACCTCAACACGATCGGAAGACCCTCCCGGTTCGCCTGCCCGGATTGCGACGGCGTGCTGTGGGAGATCGACGGCAGCAAGCCCAAGCGTTACCGCTGCCACACCGGGCACGGGTATTCGCTGCGCAGCCTCGCCCACACCCAGGAGCTGGGAACCGACCATGCGCTGTGGGGCGCGATCCGTGCGTTGCAGGACCGCGAGTCGTTGCTGCGTGCGCTGGCCGAAGCGGGCGACCATTCCGGCGGGGACGCGGACGTCGCGGCGTTCGAGGCGGAAGCCGAACGGACCGCGCGACACGCCCTGGAGTTGCAGCGGCTCGTTTCCGCGGACTGAGGCGGTCGCTTCGCGCTGGTGATGTCGCCGTTTTGGACGTCAAACCTGTGCCTGCCGACCCGCGCCGGGACCTGTCCTGAGCCCTTCGGCCAGGAGCGATCAGCCGCCCCGGCCGAGCACTGGCAGCAATGGCCCGCCCAGCCACATCCACTGTGCCATCCATGCGCTGACCAGCGCGATCATGATCGTCAGCGGCAAACCGACCCGCAGGAAATCGCCGAAGCGGTATTGCCCGGGCCCCAGGATCAGCAGGTTGCCGTGGTGGCCGATC
>JBDSFV010000180.1:0-3671 GCA_039919355.1 Luteimonas sp.
GGAGGTGCGAGACCAGTCGTTGTTCGGGTTCGATGAAGCGGGTCTTCTCCTGTTCGTAGCGCTCGCGCAATGCGGCGTCGTCGGCCGCGGCCGGCGCCGGCAGGGTATTGCCGTCGATATCGAGGTATTCCAGCGTCACCGTTTCCGGCGCGCGGTAGTCGGCAACATGGCTGTCGTACCAGTGCTGGATTTTGGCGGCGCTCACCGGCGCGGTATCGGCCACGGGCGCCGGCATGGTCACGAAGCCGATATCGCGCTTCTCGCCGAGCAGCTTGAGCAGGCGCTGCAGTTCCGACGGCGTCACCAACGCCGACTGCGCGACCTGGGTAGGGATCAGCGACTGCTGCAGCCCCTCGCGCACCAGCTGTTCGAACTGGCGTGGGCTGCGCGCCGGCACCTGCGAGGCGAGCGCGAGCTGGTAGCGCTGCGGGTCGAACTTGCCGTCGACCTGGAACGCCGGGATACCCTCGATCGCCTCGCGCACCTGCGCGTCGCCGATGGCGATGCCGGCGCGACCGGCGGTCATCTGCAGCACGCGCTGGTCGATCAGGCCGTCGAGCACCTTGCGCTTGCTGTCGATGCTCTCGAACGCGCGCGCATCGAACTGCTCGCCCTGCTGCTGGCGCTGCTGCTGGCGCGCCTGCTCGAAGGCGGTGCGGAACTCATCGGCGTCGATCTCGTTGCGCTGCCAGAGCATCGTCACCGGCCAGAACACGGGTGCCGATTGCCACCACTTCGGCGGCGCCTCGATCTTGGCAACGAACGTGTCGCTACGCTGGAACAGGTACTGCTCCATGCCGAAGAAGGCGAACGGCACCACCAGCAGGCCGAGGATGACGGTGGCAATCCAGCCGGAGGTCTTGTCGCGGAGTTTCTGCAGCATGGGTCGGCTTGCGTTGGGGCGAAGCCATGCAGTTTAACGTGCTTCGATGCCGGGGCGCCGCAGGCAGGACATACCTGTAAAGGCATGAGGTCAAAAAAGAAGGACGCCGCGGAGGCGTCCTTCGGATACATCTGGCGGAGTGGACGGGACTCGAACCCGCGACCTCCGGCGTGACAGGCCAGCATTCTAACCGACTGAACTACCACTCCGCATTCTGTCAAAAGGCAATCTGTCGAACCTGCAACCCGGCGTGCTTCTTGGTGGGTGCTGAGGGTTTCGAACCCCCGACCCTCTCCGTGTAAAGGAGACGCTCTACCGCTGAGCTAAGCACCCCGTGCCATTCTTTGCCCGGCAAAGAACCGCCGGTCGTGCGAGCCGCCTAGTTTACGGCATCCTTCAAGGCCTTGCCAGCCTTGAACGCCGGATTCTTCGAAGCCGCGATCTTGATGGTGTCACCGGTGCGCGGGTTGCGGCCGGTACGGGCGCCGCGCGCGCGCACCGAGAAGGTGCCGAAGCCGACCAGGGTCACGGTATCGCCCTTCTTCAGCGCCTTGGTGATGGCACCCACCATTGCATCAACGGCACGGCCGGCATCGGCCTTGGACAGTTCGGCGGCGTCGGCCACGGCATCGACGAATTCGGCTTTGTTCATTAGTTGACTCCCTGTGCGGAACATTGACCGCTGGATGTGATAACCGGGTTCCCCTCCTGCGGCTTGGCGCAGGTAGCCCGATCGACCTTGCCGCGACGCGCACGCAGTGTGCGCACATCGCGGTTGTAATCGTTATACCAGCCGCATTTTCGCGGCGCAACACGGAAAGCAAGCTATGACGCGGGTTCCAGCGGCTTTTTTGCGGATATGCGCCGACGAGCGGGCGCAGCATTCAATGCTTGACATCCGCCTGCGCGGGTGTCTGGTCCGGTTCGTGCGTGGCGCCGGCAACATCCGCTGCGGGCGTTCGCACGACAATCGGACGCTCCAACGCCAGATCAAGCACTTCGTCGATCCAGCGCACCGGCACGATCCTCATGTTCTGGCTGACGGACTTGGGAAGATCGACGAGATCCTTGCGGTTGTCTTCCGGAATGATGACCGTGCGTATCCCGCCACGCATCGCCGCGAGCAGCTTTTCCTTCAGGCCGCCGATCGGCAACACGCGGCCGCGCAGCGTGATCTCGCCGGTCATCGCCACATCCGCCTTCACCGGGATCTTCGTCAGCGTCGACACCAGCGCGGTCGCCATCGCGATACCCGCACTCGGGCCGTCCTTCGGCGTCGCGCCCTCGGGCACATGCAAATGCACGTCCTGCTTGGCCAGGAAGTCCAGTTCGATGCCCAGCGATTCCGTGCGCGCGCGCACGACCGACAGCGCTGCTGAGGCGGACTCCTTCATCACGTCGCCCAACTGCCCGGTGAGGATCAGCTGGCCCTTGCCCGGCACCAGCGTCGATTCGACCTGCAGCAGTTCACCGCCGACCTCGGTCCAGGCCAAGCCGGTGACCAGTCCGATCTCGTTCTCGACTTCAGCACGGCCGAAGTCGAAGCGCTGCACGCCAAGATACTTGTCGAGGTTCTTGGAGGTGACGTTGAGGGCCTTGCCCGGCTTGGCTTTCGGCCCGGCCAGTGCCAGTTCCTTGACCACCTTGCGGCAGATCTTGGCGATCTCGCGTTCGAGGTTGCGCACGCCGGACTCGCGCGTGTAATAGCGCACGATGTCCTGGATCGCGCTCTCGGCGATCTTCAGCTCGATCGCCTTCAGCCCGTTCGCCTTCAACTGCTTGGGCACGAGATAGCGCATCGCGATGTTGATCTTCTCTTCCTCGGTGTAGCCGGGGATACGGATGACTTCCATGCGGTCGAGCAACGGGCCCGGGATCTTGAGCGTGTTCGAGGTCGCGACGAACATCACTTCGCTCAGATCCAGATCGACCTCCAGGTAATGGTCGTTGAACGTATTGTTCTGCTCCGGATCGAGCACCTCCAGCAGCGCCGAAGACGGATCGCCGCGGAAGTCCATCGACATCTTGTCGATCTCGTCGAGCATGAACAACGGATTCTTGGTGCCGGCCTTGTTGAGGTTCTGCACGATCCGGCCCGGCATCGAGCCGACGTAGGTGCGGCGATGGCCGCGGATCTCAGCCTCATCGCGCACGCCGCCCAGCGACATGCGCACGAACTTGCGGTTGGTCGCCCTGGCCATCGACTGGCCGAGCGAAGTCTTGCCGACACCCGGCGGGCCGACCAGGCACAGGATCGCGCCCTTCATCTGCTTCACACGCGTCTGCACCGCGAGGTATTCGAGGATGCGTTCCTTGACCTTCTCCAGGCCGTAGTGGTCGGCGTCGAGCACATCCTGCGCGGCCTTGAGGTCCTTGCGGATCTTGCTGCGCTTCTTCCAGGGCACGCCCAGCAGGCAGTCGAGGTAGTTGCGCACCACCGCGGCCTCGGCCGACATCGGCGACATCTGCTTGAGCTTGTTGAACTCGGCCTTGGATTTGGCCTCGACCGCCTTGGGCATGCCGGCTTCGGCGATCTTGCGCGCCAGCTCGTCGAGGTCGTTCGGCGCCTCGTCGATCTCGCCGAGTTCCTTCTGGATCGCCTTCATCTGTTCGTTGAGGTAGTACTCGCGCTGCGATTTTTCCATCTGCGACTTCACGCGACCGCGGATGCGCTTCTCCATCTGCTGCACGTCGATCTCGCCATCGACGAAGCCGACCAGCAGCTCCAGCCGCTCGCCGATCTCGATGGTCTCCAGCAGCCGCTGCTTGTCGGCCAGACGCACGCCCA
>JBDSFV010000181.1:0-6047 GCA_039919355.1 Luteimonas sp.
TAGTCGGCATCACGACCTCGGGGTTAGGGCATCGGTAAAGTGACCTCATGAACAATCTCCGCATCTCCCTGGTCCAGGGCGAAACCCGCTGGCACGACCCGGCCGGCAACCGCGATTACTACGGTCACCTCATGGCGCCGCTGCACGGCCTGACCGATCTGGTGCTGTTGCCGGAAACCTTCACCAGCGGTTTCTCCAACGATGCGATCGACCAGGCCGAGACCATGGACGGCACGACCGTCGCCTGGCTGCGTGAACAGGCGCGCAAACTGGGCTCGGCGATTACCGCCAGCGTGCAGATCCGCGACGGCGATGATGTGTTCAACCGATTGTTCTTCGCCACGCCCGACGGGGGACTGCAGCATTACGACAAGCGCCACCTGTTCCGCTACGCGAAAGAACACGAGCGCTACGCCGCCGGCCGCGAGCGCCTGACGGTCGAATGGAAAGGGTGGCGGATCTGCCCGCTGGTCTGCTATGACCTGCGCTTCCCGGTGTATTCGCGCAACCGCTACGATGTCGAGCGCAAAAATGGGCTCGACTACGACTTGCTGGTCTACGTGGCCAACTGGCCGGCCGCACGCGCCTACCCGTGGAAGGCGCTGCTGCGCGCCCGCGCGATCGAGAACCTCAGCTTCGTCGCCGGCCTAAACCGCGTCGGCACCGACGGCAACGGCCTGCACTACGCCGGCGACAGCGCGGTGATCGATTTCCTCGGCCATCCGCTGAGCGAATCGACCGACGAGGAGGTGGTCACCACGACTACTCTACCGGCCGCCGAACTGCTCGCACATCGCGAGCGCTTCCCGGCGATGCTGGATGGCGATGCCTTTTTGCTTTCGTAGGATGGGTTAGCCGCAAAGCAGCGTAACCCATCGATCGGATGCAGCCGTTGATGGGTATCGCCACGCTCAACCCATCCGACGCGGGGTGGCGTAAGGTGTATCCGGGAGGCGGCGCACGCGGCGGCTTCTTACCGCTTCCTTTACGAAGCGTGGTGTTAACTGAAGCCCGGAGTGGTTCACGTCGCATCACCCAAGGGGTGGCCATGAGACTGGTCGGACGAGCGTTGCTACTGGCCTGCGGGTTGACGCTGGCCGCGGCACTGCCGGCGGCGCCGCCCGCACCGGGCACGGCGGCCCGCGCCGATCCTGGCGTGATGCTGCTCGAGATCCAGGGCGGCATCGGCCCGGCCACGCGTGACTATCTGCTGCGCGGCCTCGAGCGGGCGGCCGCCGAGAAGGCGCCAGCCGTCGTGCTGCGGATCGACACGCCGGGCGGCCTCGACGCCGCCACCCGCGACATCAACCAGGCCATCCTCGCATCCCCGGTGCCGGTGATTGCCTGGGTCGCGCCGCAGGGCGCACGCGCCGCCAGTGCCGGCACCTACATCCTCTACGCCTGCCATCTGGCGGCGATGGCGCCGGCCACTTCGCTCGGCGCGGCCACGCCGGTCTCGCTCGGCGGGTTGGATCCGTCGCCGAAGGGCAATGACGACCGCGCAGGCGACAAAAAGGACGGCGACGATTCTGCCGGCAAGCACGACGAAACGCCGCGGGGCGACGGCGGCGCGATGGAGCGCAAGGTCGTCAACGATTCCGTCGCCTACCTGCGAAGCCTTGCCGAACTGCGCGGCCGCAATGCCGACTTCGCCGAGAAGGCGGTGCGCGATGCCGCCACCTTGACCGCCAGCCAGGCCTTGTCGCAGAAGGTGGTGGAGATCCTCGCCGACGACATCGACAGCCTGCTGCGCCAGGCCGACGGCCGCGCGGTCAAGCTGCGCGACGGCACCGTGACCCTTGCGACCAAAGGCCGGACGGTCACCGCCGTCGCGCCGGACTGGCGCTTCAAGTTGTTGTCGGTACTGACCGAGCCGACCGTCGCCTACCTGTTGCTGCTGGTGGGGCTGTACGGGCTGATTTTCGAAGGCTACAGCCCGGGCGCGATCCTGCCCGGCGTGGTCGGTGCGATCTGCTTGTTGATGGCGCTGTATGCGTTGCAGGTGTTGCCGGTCAATTACGCCGGTGTCGCCCTGATCGTGCTCGGCGTCGCGCTGATGACCGCCGAGATCGCCATGCCCAGCTTCGGCGCGCTCGGCATCGGCGGCGTGGTCGCGTTGATCGCCGGTTCGCTGATCCTGTTCGACCCCGCTGTGCCCGGCTTCGGCGTGCCGGGGCAACTGATTGCCGGCATCGGCGTCGCCAGCGCATTGGCGTTCATGGGCGTGGTATGGCTGGCCGCGCGTGCGCGCAGGCAGCCGGTGACCACCGGTGTCGAAGAGCTGGTCGGCCACATGGCGGTGGCTGTGGATGATTTCGAAGGCCGCGGCCATGTGCGGATCCGCGGCGAGGTCTGGCAGGCCGAATGTGCCGCGCCGGTGCGCCGCGGTGAATCGTTGCGCGTGCTGGCGATGGACGGCCTGACCCTGCGCGTCGCGCCGGCCGAACCTGCACGCGCGCCACGCAAACCCACTGACGGAGGCAAGCCATGAATCTCATCATGTATTTCCCGGTGCTGTTGATCGTCGTGCTGCTGCTGGTCAGCGCGATCAAGATCCTGCGCGAGTACGAGCGCGGCGTCGTGTTCCAGCTCGGCCGCTTCTGGAAGGTGAAGGGGCCGGGGCTGATCCTCCTGATTCCGGTGGTGCAGCAGATGGTGCGCGTCGATCTGCGCACCATCGTCATGGACGTGCCGGCGCAGGACGTGATCTCGCGCGACAACGTCTCGGTCAAGGTCAACGCGGTGGTGTATTACCGCATGGTCGACCCGCAGAAGGCGATCATCAACGTCGAGCACTTCCACGAGGCCACCAGCCAGCTCTCCCAGACCACCCTGCGCTCGGTGCTGGGCAAGCACGAGCTGGACGAGATGCTGGCCGAGCGCGACAAGCTCAACCGCGACATCCAGCAGATCCTCGACGCGCAGACCGACGCCTGGGGCATCAAAGTTGCCAATGTCGAGATCAAGCACATCGATCTCAACGAGACCATGGTGCGTGCGATCGCCAAGCAAGCCGAGGCCGAGCGCCAGCGGCGCGCCAAGGTGATCCATGCCGAAGGCGAGCTGCAGGCCGCCGAGAAACTGGTCGAAGCTGCCAGGCTGCTCGGCGGCGACCCGCGCGCGATCCAGTTGCGCTACCTGCAGACACTGACCGAGATCGCCGGCGAGAAGAGCTCGACGATCGTGTTCCCGCTGCCGATCGACCTGGTCGAGCCAATGCTGAAGCGGCTGAAGGGCGACTAAGGAACAAGGCTGGGATCTGACGTCGCGATTTCAGTCGGCCAGATGTCAGCTTTCGCAGGATGGGTTAGCCGCAAAGCGGCGTAACCCATCGATCGGATGCAGCCATTGATGGGTATCGCTACGCTCACCCATCCTGCGTGCGCTGGGTTGGTGAAGCGAAGCCTGCCTATGGGCTGCCGCGCTTGTGGAAATACACCTGCTCCGCTGCCCAGCGCAGTGGCGCTGAATACAGCAGAAGATCGAACGGCCAGTCCGCCTGTAAATGGTCAAAGGCCCAGCGTAATGCGCGCTTGGTGCGTAAACGCGGTACGGCGCCGGCAGCGACCTGCTCGGGTGGTGGGCCGTTCCCGCGCAGATGCTGCGCGATGGCTTCGCCGATGGTCCAGCCGTGTTGCCATGCCGAATGGATACCCCCCGCCGTTACCGGCGACACGATGCCTGCGGCATCGCCGGTGAGCATCACGCCCGGCGCGGACATCGGCGACACCGGACCGCCGCAGGGAATCAATCCCGCGCGCGTAGCCGTAGGCATCGCATCTTTCGGTAAACCGATCAGATCCCGCACACGCAGCAGGAAGCCATCGATGTCGGGGACGCCCGTGCGCGACGTCTTGTGTCGCAACGCCAGCCCGAGTTGGACGCCGGTCGGATTCTGCGCAACCCAGCCGATGTAGCCCGGTGCGTAACGTTTGCTGATGAAGCAGTGCAGGGCATCGGGCTCGCGTAGCAACGCCCCTGCGAACTCGAATTCGATTCCGTACAGGAAATCGCGGACCCGGGCGAGGCCTGCGCGTTCGGCCACCCGCGACTTGGCACCATCGGCGCCGATCAGATAGCGCGTGCGACCCAGGCCCTCGACCAGCCAGCCGTCGCTCCGGCCTTCCTGAGCCTGTCGAGCGGTGCGCGTTGCGTCCAGAAACGATTGCTGCAGCCGCAGCTCCACGCCATTCGTGCGCAACTCGTCCGCCAGCCAACGCATCAGGTTCGGCGTGTCGGTAGTCAGGAAGTAGTAGCCGGGCGCGGCCAACGCCAGGTTGCGCAGGTTCGGCGCGTACAGGCGCACTCGCTCCACGTGCCGCACGAGCTCCAAAGGCGCGCGGTTGAGCCATGTCTGCTCGGCCGCTTCCTTGACGATGATACCGGTGGTATGGAGCTTGATGCCGGGATCGCGTTTGCGCTCGAGCACGCACACACGCAGGCCAGCCCGCGCCGCCGCCAGGGCGCACGCCGCTCCGCCGAAACTGGCGCCGACGATGACGGCATCCCACTCCTGCACCGATGTTGCAGTCGCCATGCGCGATCGCTTCCCCAATTCAGGTCGCAGTATGGCGAGCCATCACGAGCTGCGCATGCGTTGAAGCTGAGTCGCCAAAATGCACAAGGGCGCCGAAGCGCCCTTGTGCCTTGCCTGTCGCGGACGGATCAGCGACCACCGCCGCGCGGTCCGCGATTGCCGCCACCGGGGCGCGAACCGCCGCCGGGACGGCCGCTTGGGCGCGGGCTCGCATTCGGGCCACCGGGCCTGCCCCCGGGGCGCCCGCCCGGACGTGCTCCGCCCGGGCCACCCGGACGCGGGCCGCGCGGCTTGTCGCCGTACGGATTGAAGCTGCCGGGATTGGCGTGGTCGGACGGGAAGCTCGGTGCGTTGCCGGGATGGCCGTACGGGCGCGGGGCGCGCTGGCCCTGGCCCTGTCCACCGACGGGACCACGTTCGCCAAAACCGCCACCGCCCGGACCGCGTTCGTTGCGACCCTGGTAGCCGCCGGGACCACCGCTACGTGGGCCGCCGGGACCACTCGGACGTGGACCGCCTGGACGACCGGCGCCACCGCCAGGCTTGTTGCCATATGGCTTGCGCGGACCACGCGCGCCATCGGGATTGCGGTGTCCGGCCGGGCCGGTCTCGACGCCTTCGGGCACGTACCAGGTGCGGAACGCGGCAGGATTGCCGGAATCGTGCTGCGCGCCGGGCTGCTGGTCGCCGCGACGCGGGGCATTCTGGCCGGGAGTGCGTGGGCCTTTGGGCTTGAACGGCTTGTGCGCCTGCTTGGCCGCGGCTTCGCCGCTGACGGTAAGGCCGCCGTGCTTGCGCGGGCCGCCGCGACCGCGGTCCTCGCGCACATGGTCGAAGCGGCGCAACTCGCGGCCTTCGTCGGCGGTGTTGTGGCCGCTGACGTAGCCTTGGGAGCGGTGCTGTCCGCCGACCTGCACGGTCGACTTGGTCGCCTTGCGCTGGCCGATCACCGGCTGCAGCGTCAGCGCCGATGGTGTGCCGTCCTCGAGGCCGAGTTCCTTGCGCAGCGCGTCGACCTTGTCGGCCGCCAGCTCCTGCGACTGGCCGCGCAACAGCGGCTGCGGCAGTGCGATCGCGCCGTACCTGATCCGCTTCAGCCGGCTGACCTGGCAGCCCTGCGATTCCCACAGCCGCCGCACTTCGCGGTTGCGACCTTCCTTGAGCAGCACGCGGAACCAGTCGTGCGAATCGCTGCCGCCGATGCGTTCGATCTCGTTGAACTTCGCCGGGCCGTCGTCCAGCGCGATGCCGCGGGCGAGGCGGTCGACGAGCTTGTCGGAAACGGTCTCCTCGCCTTCGGGCGCGCGCACGCGGCAGACGTATTCGCGCTCGACCTCGAACGACGGATGCATCATCGAGTTGGCCAGTTCGCCATCGGTGGTCAGCAGCAGCAGGCCGGTGGTGTTGATGTCCAGGCGCCCGATCGCGATCCAGCGCGCACCCTTGAGTGCGGGCAGTGCCTCGAAGACAGTCGGGCGGCCTTCAGGATCTTCGCGCGTGGTCACCTCGC
>JBDSFV010000182.1:0-2930 GCA_039919355.1 Luteimonas sp.
GGCGAGAATATCGCCGACCTCGGCGGCCTGACCGTGGCCTACGACGCGCTGCAGAAAGCGCTCGCCGACGCCGGCAAGTCGCCCGACGAGAAGATCGACGGCTACACCGAGAACCAGCGCTTCTTCATCAACTGGGCCACGGTGTGGCGCCGCAACTTCAACCCGGAAGAACTGAAAGTGCGCCTGAACACGGATCCGCATTCGCCGGACAGCTTCCGCGCGATCGGCGCGCCGTCGAACATGCCGGCGTTCGCGACCGCGTTCCAGTGCAAGCCCGGCGTCCCGATGGTGCGTGCGGACGACAAGCGCGTGGTGATCTGGTAATCGCGATATCCGCAGCGAATTCCGTCCATCTGGAACACGAACGGCCGGGGAAACCGGGCCTGTTTTTTTCTGCCAACAAGCTTCTTGTTGCGCATGACGCGGACGTTCATGGTCGTCGCGGAAGCCCTTGTTACACTCGCGCCACTCCACCGGATGGACCACACGATGCCGAATCCGCGTCCTCTCGCGCTTGCCCTGGGCCTCACCCTGATCGCCACACTGGCATCGCCCGCCGATGCCGCGAAGAAAAAGGCAAGCGCTCCGAAAAAAACACCCGAGGTGAGCCTCGCCTGCAGCGATTTCCATGCGCAGGCCAACGCCGACTGGCTCGCTGCCAACACCATCGTCGCCGGTTCCGGCATGGAATCGGCGCTGGGGCAGCTGGCCGAGCGTGTGCAGCAGCAACAGGTCGACCTGCTCAACGCAGACATGCAATCCGCACAGGGCGGCATCGGCAAGTTGCTTGGCGATTTCTGGGCCAGCGGCATCGACGAGCCCGCGGTCGAACGCGACGGCGCCAACCCGATCGCACCGCTGCTCACGCGCATCGATGCGATCCGCCGTGCGAAGGACATCCCGCCGGCGATCGCGGCGCTGCACCAGGTCGGCATCCCGGTCGTGTTCAACTTCAGCGCCGATGTCGACCTGCAGGACCTCGGCCGCCATATCGGCTATTTTAGCCAGGGCGGCCTCGGCCTGCCCGATCCGGCCTATTACACCCGCGCCGACGCCGACACCCGCGCCCTGCTCGGCCGCTATACCGATTACGTGTCCAAGATCCTCGCCCTGACCGGCATTGCGCAGGAGCAGCTGGCCGCGGAAACACAGGCGGTCCTCGACCTGGAAACCCGGATCGCAGCGGCATCGAAGCCGCTGACGCTGCTGCGCAATCCGCGCGACAACTACGCGCTGGTGCCGACCGCCGATCTGGGCAAGCAGTACAAGAAGCTTCAGCTCGGCGATTTCCTCAAGGCGCAGGGTGTCAGCGACGACAGCGTCTCGCTCGCCAACCCGCCGCTGTTCACGCAGCTCGATGCGCTGGTCGGCGGGCTCAAGCCGGCGCAATGGAAGACCTACCTGCGTTATCAGGTCGGCGCGGCGATGGCGCCGTACCTGTCGAAGGCATGGCGCGACGTCGACTTCGCCTTGCGCGGCGTGGTGCTGCGCGGACAGACCGTACCCGCGCCGCGGCAACAGCGGGTGCTCGAGGCGATCAACCTCGCCGCCGGGCCGATGCTCGGCCGCGAATACGTCGGTCGCTACCTGCCGGCCGCGACCGCGTCGCGCGCGCAGGAGATCGCGACGCAGGTGCGCGACGCGCTGGGCCGCGGCATCGACCGCAATACATGGATGAGCGCCGCGGCCAAGGCCGAGGCGAAATCGAAACTGGCGAAACTGAAGATCGAGATCGGCGCGCCCGCGCGCGACCTCGACTACAGCGTGCAGCCGATGGGCCGCGGTAGCTTCGGGGGCAACATGCTGATCGCCTCGACCTGGCACCATCGCGAGGAGATGCGACGGATCGGTCACGGCAACGCCGACCGCCGCTGGAACGTACTGCCACAGCAACCGGCGCTGGCCTACGACATCACGCAGAACCGCCTGATCGTGACCGCGGCGATGCTGCAGGCGCCGGTGCTGGACATGGCGCAGGACGCGGCCGCGCAGTACGGCGCGTTCGGCGCGCTGGTCGGGCACGAACTCACCCACGGCTTCGACAACAGCGGACGCATGGTCGATGCCGGCGGCAGCGTTCGCGACTGGTGGACGCCGGCCGACCTCGCCGCATGGGACGCGCGCACCGGGCAACTGGTGACGCAGTACGGCGCCTATCCCTGGCCCGGCCTCACCACGACCTGGGTCAACGGCCGCCAGACCCGCGACGAGAACGCCGCCGACCTCGCCGGCGTCGAACTCGCCTGGGACGCGCTGACCGCTGCGCAACCCGCTATCGCCGACACCGGCAAGCAGTGGTTCTACCAGGGCTGGGCGAAGCTGTGGGCGCAGCAGATGTCGACCGACGTGGCCACGCGCCTGGCAGCGACCGACGTGCACGCACCGGGGCCGTGGCGCACGAACGGGCCACTCTCCGACCAGCCGGCGTTCGGCGCGGCGTTCTCGTGCGCGGCTGGCACGCCGATGCAGCGTGCGGCGGATCAGCAGGTCACGATCTGGCGTTGAGCTTTCGCAAGTAGTCCCACAAAAAAACGGCGCGATGATCGCGCCGTTTTTTTGTTTGACGGAACCTTCATCGCAC
The DNA here is from genome assembly GCA_039919355.1 of Luteimonas sp. GTDB lineage: Bacteria > Pseudomonadota > Gammaproteobacteria > Xanthomonadales > Xanthomonadaceae > Cognatiluteimonas. The sequence goes on from JBDSFV010000182.1 coordinate 2,582, forward strand.
GATCCGCGGCCGTCGCGGTCCACCCTTGCCGAACGGCGGTTGTCCGCGCCAGTAGCGGATCAGCAGCCAGCCGAACAGCATCCCGCCGAGATGGGCGAAGTGGGCGACGCCCGGCTGCAGGCCAGTGATGCCCAGCCCAAGCTCGAACAGGCCATAGACGATCACCAGGGTGCGCGCCTTCATCGGGATTGGCGGAATCAGCAGCATCACGCGCTGGTTCGGAAACAGCATGCCGTAGGCCAATAACAGGCCAAACACACCACCGGACGCGCCAATGGTGGGATAAGCGCCCGCACCCTGCGACACTGCCCACGACCCTACCCCGAGCTGGCACAGGCCGGCACCGACC
>JBDSFV010000183.1:0-3345 GCA_039919355.1 Luteimonas sp.
CTGCTGGACGAGCCGACCAACCACCTCGATATCGCCGCGATCGACTGGCTGGAGGGTTTCCTCAAGGGCTGGCAAGGCGCGCTGGTGTTCGTCACCCACGACCGCCGTTTCCTGCGTGCACTCGCCACGCGCATCGTGGAGATCGACCGTGGCCAGCTCACCAGCTGGCCCGGCGACTGGCACAACTACCAGCGTCGCCGCGAGGAACGGTTGAACGCGGAGGCGCAGGAGAGCGCGCGCTTCGACAAGCTGCTGGCGCAGGAGGAAGTGTGGATCCGCCAAGGCATCAAGGCCCGTCGGACCCGCGACGAAGGCCGCGTGCGCCGGCTCGAGGCGATGCGCAACGAGCGCGCGACACGACGCGAACTCGGTGGCAACGTGCGCATGGGTACCGCGCAGGCCGAGTCGTCCGGCAAGAAGGTGATCGAGGCACGCAACGTTTCATTCGGGTATGCCGGCAAGCCACTGTTGCTCGACTTTGACACCACCATCCTGCGCGGCGACCGCATCGGCCTGATCGGTCCGAACGGCAGCGGCAAGACCACGCTGCTGAAGCTGCTGCTCGGCGAACTGAAGCCCGATGCGGGAGAGGTGCGGCCAGGCACGCAGCTGCAGGTCGCCTACTTCGACCAGTACCGGGCGACGCTGCGCGAGGACTGGAACGCGATGGAGAACGTGGCCGAAGGCCGCGAGTTCGTCGAGGTCGGCGGCAGGCGCAAGCATGTGCTCGGCTACCTGCAGGATTTCCTGTTCACCCCGGAACGCGCGCGGGCGCCGATCACGCGGCTGTCGGGCGGCGAGCGCAACCGCCTGCTGCTGGCGCGGCTGTTCGCGCAGCCGTCGAACCTGCTGGTGATGGACGAACCGACCAACGACCTCGACGTAGAGACGCTGGAGTTGCTGGAGGAACTGCTCGGAGACTATCCCGGCACGTTGCTGCTGGTCAGCCACGACCGCGACTTCCTCGATAACGTGGTGACCTCGACCTTGGTGATGGAAGGCGACGGCCGCATTGGCGACTACGTCGGTGGCTACAGCGATTGGCTACGACAGCGGCCAGCGCAAGCAGCGGTGGTGTCGAAACCTGCGGCACTTGCACCTGCTTCGACCCCGCCCGCGCCGTCCGCTTCAAAGCGCAAGCGCAGCTACAAGGACGCGCGTGAGCTGGGACAGCTGCCCGCCCGCATCGAGGCGCTCGAGGGCAGGCTCGCCGAACTCACCGCGCAGATGAACGATCCCGCCTTCTACCAGCGCGAGGGCGCCGCCATCACCGCGCACAACGCCGCGCTGGCCGCCACGCATGCCGAACTCGATGCCGCCTATGCCCGCTGGTCGGAACTCGAAACCTGACAGGCGCGTTGAACGATGCAGCAATCTGACCTGGCCGGGTTTCCACGCGACGAGGCAGTGCATCGCCTGTTCTTCGCCCTGTGGCCGGACGACGCGCTGCGGCAAGGCATCGCCGATGCCGCCGCGCGGCTCGAGTGCCAACATGCACCGGGCGGTCGCCGCCTGCATTCGGAGCGCTACCACCTGACCCTGCAGTTCCTCGGCGACTTCCAGCCGCTGCGGCCGTCGGTGGTCGATGCCGCACAGGCTGCGGCCGATGCATTGCGACTGCCTGCATTCGAGTTGGTGCTCGACCACGCCGGCAGCTTCGCCGGCAGCAGGGTCTGGTGGCTGGGCACGTGCGGCATCCCGCCGGGACTGCGCGCGCTGCGGGATAGGCTGGGCATGGCGCTCGCCAAGGCCGGCGTGCAGGTGAAATCGCCGCCTGCATTCGCGCCGCATCTCACCATCCAGCGCGATGTCCGCAAACAGATCGCGCCCGTGCCGATCGAACCCCGGCACTGGTCGGTGCGCAGCTTCGTGCTGATCGACAGTCAGCCGGGTCGCCGGTACGAGGTATTGCGCGAGTGGCCGCTGGCCCGGGCAGAATAGCCGCGACTTCCATCGCCAGGTCGGCCGAGTTTGCGCGGCCGATCCTCGAACGCCTGCGCGCGATCGTCCACGAGGCCTGTCCGGACGTCGAGGAAACGCTGAAATGGAGCGCGCCGAGCTTCGTGTACGCCGGCGGCATCCTCTGCGGCATGGCGGCGTTCAAGCAGCACGCCTCGTTCGGTTTCTGGAAACACGCGCTGGTGGTCGGTGAAGACGCGCCACGCGACGGAATGGGCAGTTATGGAAAGCTGAACCCCTTGGCTTGCCCTTCATGGCCGCCGCGCATTGATGTCGTTCCCGCACATTGGGAGGACGCCCGATGATCCGCAAGCTCGCGCCCGGCGAATACCGCCTGTATTCGCGCAAGAAGGACCCGAAGACCGGCAAGCGCCGCAACCTCGGTACCTTCCCGACCCGCGTCAAGGCCGAGCAGCACGAGCGCGCAGTGCAGTACTTCAAGCGGCACTGAACCCGCGTCGATGCGGCTCAGTCGGACAGGAAGGCGCCGCAGCCGCGATCGGTCCTGTCGCCGACAATCAGCTGCACGGTGGCTTCGAACGCTTCGCCGCTCATGCCGTCCTGGCAGGGCGTGCGCTGGATCTTCAGGGCGACGGGGGCACCGTCGGCGCTCTCGCCTGTGTAACCCAGGTCCGCCGGTTGCGTCTTCGCGACTTCGATCCTGCGATCGCCGTAATCGAGCGTTGCGTGCATGGGAGGCGCCTCGCCGCGACCGACTTCGACGAACCAGCCCGGCTCGCTGCCGACCGCGCGGAAGCCGATGCCGCGCGCCGCGGCCTCGATCCACGGCGAGGTACGCGTGCTGCGGCTGCAATCGCGCTGGTCCTCGCCGGCGAGGATGAGCACGCCGCTGTCGCCCGCGAGCATGAACTCGTTGCCGGCTGCGTCCGCATAACGCGCACCGGTCAGCGATTCGACGTGCGGCAGTTGCAGCGAACGGCCGGAGAAATCGAGCCGCATGGCATCGCCGTCGGGACGTGCGTCCAGCAGGACTTCGCCGCATTGCCAGTGCGCGGCTGCCGTCTTTCCTGTCGCGGGCACGGCAGCGATCGGCGCGGGTGGTGGCGCATCGGGGGTCGCGGTCGTTGCCCTGTCCGGTGCGTTGTCCGCAACCGGTGCCGATGGCTGGCACGCACACACCGCCAGCAGCATGCACAGGCCAGATAGCCGGATGCTCGATCGCATGTCGCGTTCCTTCGATGCGGATTGCATGCGAGCTTACGCGGCGCGGTTGCAGGCACCGTGAGGGTGGCTACAGCTGGATCAGACTGCCCTTGGCGATAACCGGTCCGGTCGGCTGCGCATGCTGGCTGCTGCCGGCCGGTTCCAGGCTGATCGCAAACAGGCCGTCGGTATTGGCGGATTTGCGCAGCGACGCTGGAATGG
>JBDSFV010000184.1:0-15182 GCA_039919355.1 Luteimonas sp.
GCGTCGACTTTGGCAACCGCGTCGCACTGGCTGCCGCCGACACTGCCGTGGAGAGCGCGGCCGTGGGCGGCATGCCTGAGGACTACATCGTCGCGGCCGACGGCCGCCTGCTGCCACCGCACTAGACGTCCAGCAACGCCTGCTCGCTGTCGACCTGGTCCAGGCGGATGCGGTTGGCGAACAGCGAGAACGCCAGCATCCCGGCCAGGCCATTGGCACGCGCGACCCATTGCGGCAGCCAGCGCGGCGGCATGATCACGCCGGCGTCGAACAGCGGCTCGAAGCGCTGCACGTCGGCGAGCGTCATCTTGCCGGCGAACAGCTGCCGGCACAGGCGCAGCTTGCGGTGCTTCAGCGCCCAGCGGAAGAACGTGTGCACGCCGATCAGTCCGCGCAGGTACACCGTGTCCTTGGTGAACGCGGCACCGCCGGTCAGCGGCACGCCGCGGAACACGCGCTGCGCCGAGGAAAAACTTTCGATCTCGTCCTGGCCGGCGTCGAGGAAGTAGCGGAACACCTGCACGAAGTCGGCGCCATCCAGCGCCATCGCCACCGCCTCGATCCGCAGGCTGACGCGCTTCATGCGCTCGATGTCGATGCTGCCGGTGATCTGCTCGGCGAACGTGGCCAGGCCTTCCTGAGTGGCGGTGGTGCGCGGCGAGGACAGCGCCAGGCTCGGCAGCAGCGGCTGCTCGCGGCCGTTCAACGCGGTCAGCGAATGCACGAAGGCCTCGTGTTCCAGTAACTGGTGGCGGTCGTAATCGCTGAACGCCGCGCCGGCGCGCAGGCGGATGCGGGTGGCGCCGGCCGCGGCCTTGGCGATCAGCTGCGGATCGAGCACCACCTCGATCACGCGCTGGTTGAAGAAGTCGTCGAGGTCGGATTGCAGCTGCAATTGCAGTGCGGTGGCCGAGATCGCGACCTGTTCCGACGGCGCCAGCAGTTCGCGGTCGAGCTCGTCGGCGATGTCGATGAAATGGCGCGCGGCCTCGCGCGTGGTCGGGCCGTTGCCCGGCAGCGGCTCGTCGGGACGGCCGAACAGCCGCACCGAATGCGTGGTGACGTCCGCCGTACCGAGCGCTTCCAGCAGCTCCGCGGCGATCGACCACGACAGCGCGGATTCGCACAGGTAGCGGCCAAGCGGATGTTGCGCATCGGCCTCGGCGATGATCGCATCGAGCTCGCGCCGCGCTTCGCTGAAGTCGTGCTTGGGATAGTCGAATCGCGGCAACGCCATGTTGCCGCGCGCCCACTGCACCAGGAAAGCGTGCTGCACTTCCATCGGCCAGCTGACCATGCTCAGCAGCTTGATCCCGCGCACCGCCTTGAGCATGCGCAGGTCGAGTGCAGCGTGGTGGGCGATGTCGGGCGGGTGCTCGGTCATGCTGTCAGGCCGTCATTCCCACTAGGCTTCCTTCTCCCCGCGCTCTTTGCGGGGAGACCATCAGCGCTTCGCTTTCGCCCAGAAGCAGACGAGCGCCGTGCGTGGTTTGCGGAATACGGGCGTGCTCAATGCCGCCCATATTTCTCGTCCAGCCGCTTGCCCAGCGACTTGCCCGCCACCTTCTCTTCCGACTTCTGCGCCAGCCGTGTCGCCAGCTTGTCGGCGGCGTCGGCGACTTCGCCGCGCAGCTTGAGGTAGTTGGCGAAGCGCTGCGGATCGAGCGTGCCGGCCTCGATCGCGGCGCGCACCGCGCAACCGGGTTCGCGCTGGTGCTTGCAGTCGCGGAACTTGCATTGCCCGGACAAGGCATCGACATCGCTGAAATTCTCGGCGACGTCTTCCTCGCCGGTCGGTTTCAACTCGCGCATGCCGGGGGTGTCGATCAGGCACGCGCCCGATGGCAACGGGATCAGCGCGCGGTGGCTGGTGGTATGGCGACCGCGTGCGTCGCTCTCGCGCACCTCGCCGGTCTTCATCTTTTCCACGCCCAGCAAGGTGTTGGTGAGCGTGGACTTGCCTGCGCCTGAAGAACCCACCAGCACCGCGGTGGTGCCGGGTCGCAGCCAGCGGTCGAGCGCGGCGACGCTGTCGCGGTCCTTGGCGTTGACCGCGACCACGGCAACGCCCTGCGCGCCGACCTCGGCCAGCGCGGCGATGGCGGCCTCGACCGCGTTGTCCTCGACATCGGTGTCGTCGCTCGCCGCGGCCTTGTCGGCCTTGGTCAGCACCACCACCGGCTCGGTGCCGTCGCCGCGCACCAGCAGCAGGTAGCGCTCGATCCGGCGCGGATTGAAGTCGGCATCCAGGCCGCAGACGATGAACACGGTATCGACGTTGGCCGCGATCACCTGCTGCTTGTAGTGCTCGCCGGCAGCGCCGCGCTTGATCGCCGAATGCCGCGGCAGCAGCGCGACGATATGGCTGCGGCTGCCGGCGCCCTCGACCAGCACCCAGTCGCCGACCGCGGCGCGCTGTTCGGTCGGCAGCATGCCTTTCCGGTAGCTGGGCGCACGTTGCCACTCCGGCGGCGATTCGGTGGCGACACCATCGCCTGGACCTTCGGCGACGATGTAGCCGGAGCGGTGCTGTTCGATCACCCGTGCCGGCCGCGCCTGCGGATATGCCGCAAACACCTCGCGCCAGGCCGGATCGTCTGGCGGGCCATCGCAGGGCCAGCCGATCGCGCGCAGCGGGATCATGCGGGGCGGAAAAGCGTCATGGCCGGATTCTAGCCTGCGCGGCTGTTTCCTTCTCCCTCCGGGAGAAGGTGCCCGGAGGGCGGATGAGGGTACGGCGCGAGTGCATTGCTCCGCACTCGCGCCGTACCCTCACCCCAACCCCTCTCCCGATGGGAAGAGGGGCTTCAGCGCCAAATTCCCGGCCGTTTTCGGCTAGTCTGGCGAGCCCCGCCGCCGCCCGCATCGCCGATGTCCGTCCCCAGCCTCAAGACCCGCGAACGCCTGTCCGAAGTCCGCTACGAGATCCGCGGCGAACTCGCCCGCCGCGCGCGCGAACTCGAAGGCCAGGGACGTACGCTGATCAAGCTCAACATCGGCAATCCGGGTGCCTTCGGCTTCCGCGCGCCCGAACACCTGCAGCGCGCGATCGCGGAGCACATTGGGTACACCGATCCCTACACGCACCAGCAGGGCCTGCCGGCTGCGCGCGAGGCGATCGCGGCATTCCACAAGCAGCGCGGTACGCCGAACGCGTCGCCGGAGCGCGTGTTCGTCGGCAATGGCGTCAGCGAGCTGATCGACCTGTCGCTGCGCGCATTGCTCAATCCCGGCGACGAGGTGTTGCTGCCTTCGCCCGACTATCCGCTGTGGTCGGCCGCGACCATCCTCAACGACGGTCGCCCGGTGTATTACCGCTGCCAGCCGCAGGACGGATTCCTGCCCGACCCCGACGAGATCGAGGCGCTGGTGTCATCGCGCACGCGCGCGATCGTGCTGATCAATCCCAACAACCCGACCGGCGCCGCGTATCCGCGCGCATTGCTCGAACGCATCGTCGCCAGCGCCGCGAAGCACAAGTTGCTGCTGATGTGCGACGAGATCTACGACGGCATCCTCTACGACGATGCGCACTTCGAACCATTGGCGCCGCTCGCGGGTGAACTGCCGTGCCTGTCCTTCGGCGGCCTGTCGAAGGTGCACCGCGCCTGCGGCTGGCGCGTGGGCTGGGCGGTGCTGTCGGGCGACCCGCTCGCCAGCGGCGATTTCCACCATGCGATGGACCTGCTCGGCGCACTGCGGCTGTGCGCCAACGTGCCGGGGCAATTCGCGATCGAACAGGCGCTGCATGGCGAGGACACCATCAGCGCGCTGTGCCAGCCCGGCGGCCGCTTGCATGAAACCCGGCGTGCACTGATCGAGAGCTGCGCTGCCAGCGAGCACCTGAGGCTTGTTGCACCGCAGGGCGCGCTGTACGGATTCCCGTCCGTGGTCGGCGCGGCCGCACGCGGTTTCGACGACCATGCCTTCGCGCTGGAACTGCTGGAGACCGAGGACGTGCTGATCGTGCCCGGCTCCAGCTTCAACGTGCCTTACCGCAACCATTTCCGCCTCACCCTGTTGCCGCAGGCCGACGTGCTGCGCGAGGTGTTCGCGCGGATCGAACGGGTGTTGGCACGTCGCGCCGAAACCGACGATGCGCGTACGGCCGCGGTGGCTTGAAGTCGTGCTGGCCATGATCGCCTCGGCCGGGTGCGCGGTGCAGGCGCCACGCGCCGACATCGGCACGCTGTCCTGGCTCGCACTCGGCGACAGCTACACGATCGGCGAAGGCGTGCCAGAAGACGGACGCTGGCCCGTGCAATTGGCGCAGGCGCTGCGCGCCGAAGGCGTCGCGCTGGCCGATCCGCGCATCATCGCCACCACCGGCTGGACCACCGACGAGCTCGACAGCGCGATCGATGCCGCCGATCCGCTCGGCGATTACAGCTTCGTCAGCCTGCTGATCGGAGTCAACAACCAGTACCGCGGTCGCTCCGTCGAAGAATACCGGCGCGAATTCGCGGCGCTGCTCGAGCGCGCGATCGGCTTCGCCGGCAATCGTGCGGAGCGGGTGCTGGTGCTGTCGATCCCCGACTGGGGCGTGACCCGCTTCGGCCGCGAATCCAGGCGCGACCCCGCGCAGGTCGCGCGCGAACTCGATGCCTACAACGCCGCCGCGCACGCAATCTGCGACGCGCACGGCGTCGCCTTCGTCGACGTCACCGCGGTCTCGCGGCAGCACGGCGCCGAAGCCGCGATGCTCGCCGACGACGGCCTGCATCCGTCGGCGGCGATGTACGCACGGTGGACGCAAGCCGCATTGCCGGTGGCGCGAAGGTTGCTGGAACGATGAGTGCGACCCAGCCGTTGGATCGCGTCACGGCGCTGCGCATCGCGCGCGCCTTCCTGCCGGCACGTTGGTACGGCAACCGCTGGCACTACCACTACAGCCGCATCAAGCTCGGCAGCGATCCGCTGTATCCGGGCGTGGTCGATGCATTGCGCGGCAGCGTCGCTGCGCTGCTCGACCTCGGCTGCGGCCCGGGCCTGCTCGCGCACGCCTTGCGCGCGGGCGGCCTCACCTTGCCTTACCGCGGCGTCGACAACGATGCCGGCAAGATCGCGGTCGCGCGGCAGGCTGCCGAACGCGCCGGATTGCGCGACGTATGCTTCGAGGAAGTCGATCTCGCGGCGGAGCTGCCGACGCATCGCGGCAGCGTCGCCATCCTCGACGTGCTGCAATACCTGTCCGACCAAGACCAGCAGCGCACGCTCGATGCCGCGATCGCGATGCTGGCGCCCGGGGCGCGGCTGGTGATCCGCACCGGACTCGACGACGGCAGCCGCCGCGCGCGACTGGCCCATGCGTTCGACCAGATGGCGCACCGGCTGGGCTGGATGAACACCGGCCCGAAGCATTACCCGGATGCGGCGAGACTGCGCGAACTGTTCGCCGCGGCCGGGCTGCCGGCGCAGTTCGCACCGCTGTCGGGCAACACGCCGTTCAACAATTGGCTGGTGGTGGCGACCATGCCGGCCGGCCGGAACCTGTAGACGCCAGGCGTATCACGCCCCGCCGTTGTTTCTACACGGGTTGGCAAGCCACGTCGTGCTGCGCTTCCTCCAGGGCTTCCGGCAGCACCGTGCGATAACCCAGGGCATCCAGCCGCTGCAGCAGCAAGGCCATGCCCTCGAGGTTGCATCCGTGCGGTGCGCCTTCGTGCATCAGCACGATCGCGCCGGGCGCGAGGTTCGGCTCGACCCGTGCCAGTACGCGATGCGGATCGGCCACCACCGCGTCGAAGCCGCGCGCGTTCCATGCCACGCGCGTCAGTCCGGTGCGTTTCAATGCGCTCGCGACGAACGGATTGGACATGCCGATCACCGCACGGAACCAGCGCGGCCGTGTGCCGGTGATCTGTTCCAGGATCGCCTGGGTGCGCTCGATCTCGCGCCGCATCGTCCATGGCGGCAACGCCCAGAACCACTTCGCCGGATGGGTCGCGCTGTGGTTGCCGATGCCATGGCCGCGGCGCACGATCTCGCGCACCAGTTCCGGCCGTGCCGCGGCGCGTTCGCCGACCACGAAGAACGTGGCCTTCGCCTTGTGCGCATCGAGCAGGTCGAGCATCGCCAGCGTCTGCGCCGAGGGGCCATCGTCGATGGTCAGCCAGACCGCGCGCTCCGTGGTCGGCAGCCGTGTCAGTACCGGGCAGAGCAGCCGCGACTGTGGCCACAGCGTGCCCCACAAGAACGGCAGGTGGGTCGTGATCATGAACGGCAATCCTGCCCGCCAGCCGAAACGCCACCAGACCGCGACCACCAGCAGCTGCGACGCCAGCAGGTAGGCGAGCCACGCATTCGGGTGGCGCGGGGGGCAGTGCAGCAGGGGCGGCGTCGACATCGCCGAATCATGCCACGGCGTAAGATGCGCGTCCCCACGTCCCGGAATGGCCCATGTCGCTCGATCCCGCGCTGCGCCAGCGCATCGAATCCCTGCTCGGCGCCAACCGCGTCGTGCTGTTCATGAAGGGCGAGCCACGCGCGCCGCAGTGCGGCTTCTCGGCCAAGGCGATTGGCGCGCTGGATGCGCTCGGCATCGACTACGCCCACGTCGACGTGCTGGCCGACCCCGAGATCCGCGAAGGCATCAAGGCTTACGGCGAGTGGCCGACGATCCCGCAGCTGTATATCGACGGCGACCTGGTCGGTGGCAGCGACATCATCGAGCAGATGGCCAGTTCGGGCGAGTTGCATGGCGCGCTCGGCTTGCCGCCGCCGGACCGCACGCCGCCGAACATCACCATCACCCTCGCGGCCTTCGAGATGCTGCACAAGGCGCTGCAGGATAGCGGCACCGGATACGCGCTGAAGATCGACATCGATGCGCGCTTCAACGCCAGGCTGCAACTGGCGCCGGTCGATGCGAACGCGATCGCCATCGAGGTCGACGGCATCCGCGTGCAGTTCGACCTCGCCAGCGCACGCCGCGCCGAGGACCTGTCGATCGACTGGGTCGACGACGAGCGTGGTCGCGGCCTGGTGATCGACAATCCGAAGGCACCACCGAAGGTGCGCGAGCTGTCGCCGCTGGAAGCCGCAGGCAAGCTTGCCGCGGGCGCGATCACGCTGGACGACGTGCGCCCGCCGGAGGAGCGCGCGTTCGCCGCGATCAAGGCGAAGTTCGCCACGCTGGACGATGGCATCGAGGCGCTGGAGCTGGAGGCGCTTCCGAAGGACACGCCGCTGGCGTTCCTGTGCCACCACGGCGGCCGCAGCGGGCAGGCGGCGGAGCATTTCCGCGAGCTCGGTTTCAGCGAGGTTTACAACGTCGTTGGCGGCATCGACGCCTGGGCCGACGCGGATACGGCTGTGCCGAAGTACTAGCCCTTCCCTTCTCCCGCTTGCGGGAGAAGGTGCCGAAGGCGGATGAGGGCGCTCTTGCCTTTGGCCGTCATTCCTGCGAAAGCAGGAATCCAGTGACTTTGCTTTACCTCACGCGCTCGCCAAGGCCGGCATCTCATTCCAGGCCTGCCCCATCAGCAAACGCCCATTCGCCTTTTTATCCCGCTTGACGCCATCCGCGCCAAAGGCACCCCACTGCTTGAAGAAAAAGCGAACGTCCTGCTCTTCGCACTGTCGCTTCACGTTCAGCGCCCATGCTTCCCTCATCGGCCTCGCGCCGTGCCCCGATTCGCCGCCGACAATGACCCAATCAATACCAGCAAGGACCTGACTGTTCGGGCTGCGGTTATTGCGCTTCCGTCAACAAGCTTCGAGGTGTCCCGGATTCGGGCTCTGCCAGGGCCACGATACAAGTCCACGAAACTCGTTTCTTTGTGAAAATCTACCGAAAACCGCCTTCTTGCGCCATGGGAGGCGAAGACATAGCGCTGTAACCGCTCATGCTTATCTTCCACGCTCCATGCGCCGACCACTCCACGAACAAGCCCATCATCCGGGTCTAGTTCGTATTGATCCTTCTTTGGCCTAGCCATAGCAACTCCCTTTGCAAGACGTGGGTTGAGTTTTTCACTCCTCAAACCGCAAATGCCGCACCGACTTCCCATGCCGGCGGATCAGCCGCAGCGCCTCGATCCCGATCTGGATATGCCGCTCGACGAATTCGCTGCTGACGCCGGCATCGCTGGCCTCGGTCTTGACCCCTTCCGGGATCATCGGCTGGTCCGATACCAGCAATAGCGCGCCGCAGGGAATGCGGTTGGCGAAGCCGGCGGCGAAGATGGTCGCGGTTTCCATGTCGATCGCCATGCAGCGCATCAGGCGCAGGCGCTCCTTGAACACGTCGTCGTGTTCCCAGACGCGACGGTTGGTGGTGTAGACGTTGCCGGTCCAGTAGTCGTGGCCGAGGTCGCGGATCATGGTCGAGACCGCGCGCTGCAGCGCGAACGCCGGCAGCGCCGGCACCTGCGGCGGCAGGTAGTCGTCGGAGGTGCCCTCGCCGCGGATCGCGGCGATCGGCAGGACCAGGTCGCCGAGCTGGTTCTTCTTCTTCAGGCCGCCGCACTTGCCCAGGAACAGCACCGCCTTGGGTTCGATCGCCGACAGCAGGTCCATCATGGTCGCGGCATTGGGGCTGCCCATGCCGAAGTTGATCATGGTGATGCCGTCGCTGGTGGCGCTCGGCATCGGCCGGTCGAGGCCGACGACCTCGGCGCCGGTGAGGCGGCTGAAGTGGCCGAGGTAGCCGCCGAAGTTGGTCAGCAGGATGTGCTCGCCGAACCGGTCCAGCGGGACGCCGGTGTAGCGCGGCAGCCAGTTGCTGACGATCTGTTCCTTGTCCTTCATCGCCATCCCCTTCGCGTCGTTTGCGCATTCTGTCACGCCGGTGCATGACCAACGTCAGGGTTGGCATTGCTGCTGCGCGCGGCTACGGTGCGACGATCGTTCGTCGCACCAACGGGGAAATCCATGCTTTGGACCACTGTGTTCCGGCCACTGCTCGCCGCGCTCGGTGCGACGCTGCTCATCGGCAACGCACAGGCCGCAGCGCAGACATCGCGTTATCTCGATGATCCGTACCCGAGCACCAGTCGCTCGCCTCCGGCCCGGTGCTGATCCAGCACGCCACCGTGCTGACCGGCACGGGTACGCGCCTGGACGATGCCGACGTGCTGCTGCGTGACGGCAGGATCATCGCGGTCGGCGCGAACCTCGACGCGCCGGCCGAAACGCTGGGCGTCGGCGACCAGCTCGGCAGCATCGCGCCGGGCAAGCGTGCGGACCTCGTGCTGTGGAGCGGCGATCCGCTGGACATCAGCAGCGTCGCGCGCCAGCTGTGGCTCGGCGGCAACGTGATCCCGATGCGCTCGCGCCAGACCGAACTGCGCGATCGCTACCTGCATCCCGCCAACGGCCTGCCGCGCGCGTATCCGGAGACCGGTCGCTAGCCCGCAGGCTACGCGACCGCGTCGGTACTGAAGACGCGGTTGCGGCCGGCGCGCTTGGCCGCGTACATCGCCTTGTCGGCACGCGCGATCAGGTCCGCGGCCGCATCGTCGCGCCGGCATTCGGCGACTCCGATGCTGACCGTCATCGCCAGCGGCACGCCGGCGATCTGGCGGCAACGCAACTCGACACTGCGCCGGATCTGCTCGGCGGTGTCGCGCGCGCGGCGACGGTCGGCGCCGGGCAGGATCAGCAGGAACTCCTCGCCACCGAGGCGGCCGACCTGGTCGCCGTACTGCAGTTCGGCGGCGACGATCCGTACCAGCGTACCCAGGCAGGCATCGCCGATCGCGTGGCCGTGTTCGTCATTGATGCGCTTGAAGTGGTCGAGGTCGAGGAACAGCACCGCCAGCGGCTGGTATTCGCCATGCGCGGCAGCGAGCGCCCAGTCGAGCCGGCGCTCGATCCCGGCGCGGTTGAGCACGCCGGTGAGCGGGTCGTGTTCGGCGGCCTCCTGTGCGCGGTCGCGCTCGCGCCGGAACGCAAGCATGCGGTCGGCCATGCCCAGCATCAGCACCACCGCGGTGTAGGCCAGCACCAGCGGCAGGCCGTATTCCAGCCACGGCGGCAGCGCCGCGCCGGAACTCAGCTGCACCGCACGCGCGGTCGAGATCGTCACCAGCGGTACCCACGCCAGCAGCATCATGCCGGCGTGGCGGCCGCCGCGGCGCCAGGCCACGAACAGGCACACGATCGCCAGCACGTTGGCGAGCAGCAGCAACAGGTTACCCAGGTTCGGGAACCAGCCCTTGTCCGCAGGCCACGGCGCCACCAGCAGCGCCAGCAACAGCATGGGCAGCCAGGCGCCGACCCACAGCAGCGCGCGGCTGAGTCGTGGCGTGCGTGTGCGCAATTCGCCGAAGTCCAGCAGGAAGTACACCCCCACGATCGTCGACACGGTCGCGACGAACCAGACGCCGGGCGCGGCGAACGACGCCAGCAGCCGCAGTCCCGGCAAGGCATAGGCTTCGCCGTAGGCGCACAGCACGTACAGCAGCTGCATCGCCATGCACGCGGCATAGAGCAGGTAGACGCGATCTCGCAGGATCAGCCAGAACACCAGCGCCACCAGGCACACGCCGATCAGCACGCCGGTCGCGGTGTACAGCACCCGCGCGTGGCTGCGGTCGGACACGGCATGCGCGGCCACGCCGCGCACCGCGACCTGCAAGGGATAGCGCCCCTGCTCGACGCCGACGTAGACCGGGCCGTCGGCAGCCAGCGGGAACACCAGCGCGCGCCGCGAATAGCGCGGGTCCAGGCCGGCGTCGAAGACGCTCTGCCGCTGCGGCCGGTAGTCCGGCGGCAGCAGCACGGTCAGGCGCGCGCTGTAGGGATGGAACACCAGCAGCAGACGTTCGCCGGCCGCAGTCGTCGGTTGCAGCCGCCACCAGCCGGCGCCCTGCACCGCGCCGTCGAGGCGCTCGTGGCGCGCGCTGGTTTCGAACGCGGCCATGGGCAGCTGCGGAATCCTGGCGACCTGCGCCGGGGCCGCTCGCAGGCGCTCGATCCGGACGATGTCGTTGCCCTGCGCCAGTGTGGCGCCGGCCATGCATCCCAGCAGTCCCAGCAACAGCGTGACCCCGAATCGCCGCATGCCGCTCCCTCGTGCCGGGCCAGTGTCCGCCGCGCGGCACGGCGCGGCAAGCCTGTGCCGGCTATGCTCAGGCCCGGATCCATGCAAGGGGAATGCAGATGCAGATCAACTGGTTCGCGGTGCTGGCCGCTGCCGTGTCCGCCTTCGTTCTCGGCGGCCTCTGGTACGGGCCGCTGTTCAAGCACGTCTGGTGCCGTGAGGCCGGCGTCGATGCCAGCGCCGCGCCAAGACACCCGGCGCGCGTGTTCGCCACCGCTTTCGTCGCCAGCTGCATCGCGGCGGCGGCCTTCGCCTGGTTCATCGGCCCGGCGCCGGGGCTGTACCCCGCCATCCACGCCGGCTTCCTGGTCGGCCTGGCGATCGTGGCGATGAGCTTCGGCATCAACTACGCGTTCGCGCGGCGCAGCCTCAAGCTGTGGCTGATCGACGGCGGCTACCACACCCTGCAGTTCACGCTGTACGGGCTCGTCATCGGCTTGTGGCAGTAGCCGCCATGCCGACCCGTTATTACCTCAGCCTGCCCGATCCGGATCGCGCGCGTGGCAGCGACGCCGCATTCGCCTTCCACGCGCAAGGGGCCGAGGCATTCGCGCAGGAGCTGCAGGACGCGCTGCGCAGCGACGCGCTGTTCCAGCGCTGGCGCGCGGCGCAGGACGATCCCGATGCCGTCGATCCTGCCCTGGGCGCCACCGATCCGGCCGCGATCGTCAGTGGCAAGCAGCATGACCTGCACATCGACCTGGTCGCCACCACATCGATTCCCGGCAGCGTGTTCAAGCAGCGCCTTCGCCTGCTCGCCGGCAGCGGCTGGACCCTGACCGACGTCATCGCAGCCTGAAGCGCACCCTCACCCTGCCGTTGCTGCGGTCGCCACGTTTTCGCGCTGGTGCACCGCCAGCAGTGCCATGCGCCCGTGCACGCCTTCGCGCTCGAACACGTGGTGCAGATGGGTCTTGACCGTCTCGGGGCTGATCCCGAGCTGGCGCGCGATCTGCTTGTTGCTCATGCCGCGCACGGCCCAGCGCACGATCTCGCGCTGGCGTTCGGTCAGTGCCGACCAGTCGCCGGGCGCTTCGGCGGGGACCGGCAGGGTTTCGACCCCACGCAGCGCCTGCAACAACAATGCCGGCGAGGTCACGAACAGCCCGGACTCGGCCGAGCGGATCGCACGCAGCACCGTTTCCGGCGACGCCAGCTTGTCCAGGCAGGCGTTCGCCTTGCTGCCGATGCAGTGCAGCAGCGCGGCGACATTCGGCCGCCGATAGAAGTACAGGCGATGCGGCGCCGGTAGCAGCGGCCGGCGGCGTTCGCGCTCGACCCTGGGATCGTCGCCATCGAGCAACAGCATCACCGGGGCACCGGGGCGGCCTTGACGGGGCTGCGCCGGCGCATACGCCCCGAGCCATTTCAGCTCGACACGAGCGCCCAGCAGGCGCTGCATGCGCGCGCGCCAGTGTGCGTCGAACCCGATCACCAGTATCGGCATCGCGGACATGGGCAGGCTCCTGCCTCGATCGCGGCGCCCCTGTCCGCCGGATACCGCTTCCAACGCGATCGCCACATCGAAGCGGACACCCACTATGCGGGGGCTGAGTAGAGCCCGCCCGCTATTGTCCTGACGGTACTGCAAGGGGCGACGGAAGATCCGTCGCCCCTTTTTTTGTGGTTAGCTCGCATGATGGCGAAGCAACTGCTGGTGTCCTGGAGCGGCGGCAAGGATGCGGCGTGGACGTTGCACAGGCTGCGCCAGCGCGACGACGTCGACGTGGTGGCGCTGGTCACCACGATCACCGCAGGCTACGAGCGCATTTCGATGCAGGGCATCCGCGTCGCGGTGCTGCATGCGCAAGCCAAAGCCGCCGGGCTGCCGGTGATCGAGGCGCGGATGCCGCAACGCGCCGACAACGCGACCTACGAGGCGACCTTCGCCGCGGCACTGGAGCAGGCCCGCGATCGCTGGCCGGGGCTACGGCATATCGCCTTCGGCGACCTGTTCCTGGAGGACATCAAGGCGTATCGCGAAGCCTTGTGCGCGCGCCTGGGATGGACGCCGCTGTTTCCGCTGTTCGGCAGCAGTACCGCGCGCCTCGCGAGGGAAATGCTGGACGGTGGCTTGCGCGCGGCGGTGTGCTGCGTCGACATCCAACAGCTGGATGCGGCCTTCAGCGGCCGCGATTTCGATGCCTCCCTGCTCGCCGATTTGCCGGCGGGTGTCGATCCGTGCGGCGAGAACGGCGAGTTCCACACCTGCGTGCATGCGGGGCCGATATTCGCGGGGCCGTTGCGGATCGAATGCGGTGAAACCGTGTTGCGCGACGGGCGCTTCGCCTACACCGATTTCGTCCTGGTACCCTCGTAGGGGCCGAAAGCTCAATCCTGCGACGCAGCGGTGTTCGGACACCTTCTCCCGGCTGGAGAAGGGAAACTCAAAAACGGATCACTGTGCGGATCGACTTGCCTGCATGCATCAGGTCGAAGGCTTCGTTGATGCGTTCCAGCGGCAGCTCGTGGGTGATGAACGGATCCAGGTCGATCTCGCCGCGCATCGCCTGCTCGACCATGCCCGGCAACTGGGTGCGGCCCTTGACGCCGCCGAACGCCGAGCCGCGCCAGACGCGCCCGGTCACCAGCTGGAACGGCCGCGTGCGGATTTCCTGCCCGGCGCCGGCGACACCGATGATCACCGACTCGCCCCAGCCCTTGTGGCAGCACTCCAGCGCCGCACGCATCACCTCGACGTTGCCGATACACTCGAAGCTGTAGTCGACGCCGCCGTCGGTGAGATCAACAATGACCTCCTGGATCGGCCGGTCGTAGTCGGCCGGATTGATGCAGTCGGTCGCGCCCATCTTCTTCGCCAGTGCGAACTTGGACGCGTTGGTATCGAGGCCAATGATGCGTCCCGCCTTCGCCTGCACCGCACCCTGGATCACCGCCAGGCCGATGCCGCCGAGGCCGAACACGGCGACCGTGTCGCCAGCCTTCACCTTCGCGGTGTTGTGCACGGCGCCGATCCCGGTGGTGACGCCGCAGCCGAGCAGGCAGACTTTCTCCAGCGGCGCTGCCGGGTTGACCACTGCGAGCGAGATCTCTGGCACCACCGTGTACTCGCTGAAGGTGCTGCAGCCCATGTAATGGTGGATCGGCTGGCCGTTGTACGAGAAGCGCGTGGTGCCGTCGGGCATCAGCCCCTTACCCTGGGTCGCGCGCACCGCCTGGCACAGGTTGGTCTTGCCCGACAGGCAGAACTTGCACCGGCGGCATTCGGCCGTGTACAGCGGGATGACATGGTCGCCGAGCCTGACGCTGGTCACGCCTACACCGATCTCGACCACGATGCCACCGCCCTCGTGGCCGAGCACCACCGGGAACAAACCCTCCGGATCGTCACCGCCAAGGGTGAACGCATCGGTATGACAGACGCCCGTTGCGATGATCTTGACCAGCACCTCGCCCGCTTTCGGCGACGCGACATCGATCTCGACGACCTGCAGCGGCTGGCCTGCGGCGAAAGCGACGGCGGCGCGTGATTTCATGCGGCTTCTTCCATGCACGGCGACAGGCGCCGAGTATGCCGCCGCCCGCTCGTGGGGACGACCTCGCAGCCTGTCCGCTCAGCGTGCAGGCCGACGTTGGTCCAGAAGCCGAATGCTTCCGGAGCCGTCCCATGCCGCGTGCCATCCATCCCCTCGCACTGGTGCTGTTGCTGATCCTGGGCGCCTGCGAGTCGCCGGTTCCACGGACCGCAGCCGAGCAGCCTTCCCCGCCCCTGTTCGACAGCTTCGGCAGCCTGCATCGCGACACCGGCAGCAGCGTGCCCGCAGCGCAACGCTATTTCGACCAGGGCCTGCGCATGGCCTACGGCTTCAACCACGAGGCGGCGAGCCGTGCCTTCGCCGAGGCCGCACGGCTCGATCCCGACTGTGCCGTCTGCGTCTGGGGCCAGGCGCTGGTGCTCGGGCCGAACATCAACCTGCCGATGGATCCGGCGCTGGCCAAGGACGCCACCACGCTGGCGCGGCGCGCGCAGCGGCTCGCAACGCACGCGCGTCCCGTCGATCGCGCGCTGATCGCAGCGCTGCAGGCGCGGTACGCCGACCCGGCGCCGCTGGACCGCAAGCCGCTGGACCGCGCCTACGCCGATGCGATGACGCGTGTCGTCCAGCAGTTCCCC
>JBDSFV010000185.1:0-4798 GCA_039919355.1 Luteimonas sp.
CGGAATGACGAACGAAGACTTGTTCAGACCTTCCCTAGCGCGAGCGCTGCGCCAGCCAGTCGTGGATTGTCGTCGGCACTTCCTTCTGCGCGCGGCCGGAGACGTAGATGCCGATGTGGCCGCCGCGGAACGAAAGTTCGGTGTAGTCGTCGCTGCCGATCAGGCCTTTCAGCGCCTTCGACGACCCCGGCGGCACCAGGTGGTCCTGCTCGGCGTAGATGTTGAGCACCGGCATCTCGACCAGGCCCAGATGCACTTCCTTGTCGCCGATGGTGATCCCGCCGTTGACGAAGCCGTTGCCCTGGTAGAACTGCTTGATGAACTGGCGGAAGGCCTCGCCCGCCTGGTCGGGCGAATCGAAGATCCACTTCTCCATGCGCAGGAAGTCCTCGATCGCAGCCTTGTCGTCGAGGATGTCGACCAGGCCGACGTACTTCTGCAGGTTCAGCCGGAACGGTTTGAGCATCAGGTAGCAGTAGTTCATCAGGTCGGCCGGCACGTTGCCGAGCGTGTCGATGAACAGGTCGACATCGAGCTCGCGCACCCAGTTCGACAGCATGTTGTCGTCGGTGTGGAAGTCCACCGGCGTGACCATCGTGACCAGGTTGCGCACCTTGCCAGGATGCAGCGCGGCGTAGCACAGCGAGAACGCGCCGCCCTGGCAGATGCCGAGCAGGTTGATCGCATCGAGCTTGTGCGCCTTGCGCAGGTGGTCGACCGCGCCGCCGAGGAAACGCTCGATATAGTCCTCCAACGTGAGGAAGCGATCGGAGCGATCCGGATAACCCCAGTCGATGATGTAGACGTCCTCGCCGCGCGCGAGCAGGCCCCTGACGATCGATTTGTCGGACTGCAGGTCGACCATGTACGGGCGGTTGACCAGCGCATAGCTGATCAGCAGCGGAATTTTCGCGGTCGGGGTTGTGTCGCCGCGAAAGCGATACAACACCACCTTGCCGTCGCGCCAGATTTCCTCGCGCGGAGTGACGCCGTAGTCGACATCGTCGACTTCACGCAGCGTGCCCAGGCCGGCGCCGAGCTTGGCCTGCAGCTGCATCGCTTCCGCGGCGAGGCCCTGCGGCGTGAGGTTGAGTGGTCCGTTCATGTCAACGCTTCCTCTTCGGCGCGGGCTTGCCGGCGGCGCGTCTGGTCGGGGATTTCGCGGCCGGTTTCCTGGTGGCAAGCTTGCGTGCAGGCGCAGGAACAGGTTTACGAGCGGGCGTGGCGACAGGCTTGCGTGCGGGCTTGCGGGCTGGCTTCGCTGGTGCGGACCTGGTCGCGGGAACGGCGCGCATAGGCACAGGCTCGGCGGCATCGCGCATGCGCCGCAACGATCGTTCCAGTTCGGCGATCTTGCGATGCGCGGTGTCGACCTCGGTGCGGGTCGGCATGCCGAACATCGCGCCCATCTGTTCGACCTCGCGCTGCACGCCGCTGCGCAGGCGCATCTGCGCGTTGACCAGCGCGCCGTAGACCTCGCGGAACTGCGGCGACAGCGCGATTTCGGCATACGCCTCCTCGGCGGCGTCGATCCACAGGTCGAACAAGGCGCGTGCGGAAGTCAGTTGCCGGCCCGGCTCCTCACGCTCGACGAGTTTGTCCTCGAACACCCTGTAGGCGCGCTGCACCGCCTTCAGCATCAGCGCGTTGTAGGCGCTCTCGCGCTGCTGGTAGTCGAGCTGCGCCTGCACGAGTTGCTGCCTGCGCTCTTGTTGCTCGCGGCCGATGCCGAACGTCGGCATGTTGAGCCAGCTGCTGCCCTCGCGACGCCAGGCCTCGAGGTAGGGCGAGGCATCCTCGATCCATTGTTCCAGCCCCTGCTGTCCCTGCCCGCGCATCGCCCGGAACATTTCCGGGAATGGGTTCTCGCCGGCCGCGCCGAGCGCACGTTTCCATTCGGCGGTGATGTCGGCGGCCTTGGCGTCCTGCCCGGCGAACTGCGCCGCGACCTGCTGCATCTGCCCGTACCAGTTGCGCGCCTGGGCATTGAAGCGCTCGACCGCGGCATTCGCTTCCTCGCGACCGCCGTGCGCCAGCTTGCTCCACCAGTCGACCGCGTCCTGCCAGTTCGGCACGCCACCCGGCGTGGCAGTCGCGCTGCTCCCGTGTCGCATGCTTTCGCCCCAGGCGTTCCAGTACTGCCGCGCCAGGGATTCGAAGTTGTTATCGAAGCCGCCGCCTGGCCATTGCGTGCTCATGCTTGTCTCCTTTCGTGCGGCACATGCTAGCGCCGCAAATGTTGCAGTGTCACATCACCACGTTCATCGGAGAATCCAATGGACTGTAGGGCGGGTCTTGACCCGCCGCCTTTCGTGCCCAAGGGATGGCGGGTCAAGACCCGCCCTACGTTGGCGTGCAGGGAATTCGCAATCGATCGTGTCCTTACGGTTTGGGTATCCGCAATGTTTTGCTGATCATCAGCGAACCCGACAGCGCATACACCAGCACCAGCGGATGCAGCTGCCAAGGGCCGAGCTGGTACGCGCCCAACCAGAGTCCCTCGCCTAGATGGCCCTGGAACGCTGCCACCGCAAGCAGGCCGACGATGACCACGCTGGTCGGGATCGGCGTGCCCTCGAAGAATTTCACCTTGCCTTCCTCGCCCGAGAGCGATTCGGCGGTGACGTTGTAGCGCGCCAGGCGGCTCACGCCGCAGCCGACGAAATACGACAGCACCACCCAGTCCCAGCCACCCTGCAAGCCGCAGGCGTAGCCGAGCGCGGCCGGGGCGACGCCGAAGGAAATCACGTCGGCCAGTGAATCGAGTTCACGTCCCAGCGTGGAGGCGACCTTGCGCCAGCGCGCGATGCGGCCGTCCAGGGCGTCGAACACGAATGCCAGCGGGATCAGCGCCATCCCCCACAGCAGGTCGCGCACGACCCCGTCCTGCAGGAAGCGCATCGCCGCAAACACCGCACCGGTACCGCAGAAGGCGTTGCCTAGCGTGAACCAGTCGGCGAGCTGGAAGTCGCGCAGCATGGAGAAATGGCGTTGCTTCATGGTTCGGATCCCGAGGTTGTCGAAGACAGCGTGCCAAAACCCGTGTGAAGCCGGCAAACTGTGGCACCGGCCCAGCCAGGCCAGACCCTGCCGACCCCATGACCGCTCGTTGCATCCTGATCACCGGCGCCGCCAGCGGCATCGGCGCCGGCATCGCCGCGGAGCTGGCGCAAGCCGGCCACCATCTGGTCGTCACCGACGTCAACGGCGACACGGCCGAAACCGTGGCCGCCGCGATCCGCACGGATGGTGGCTCGGCCGAGGCGCTGGTGCTGGACGTCACTTCCGACGACAGCGTCGCTGCAGCACTGGCCACGGTGTCGCGCCCGGTCGAGGTGCTGGTCAACAACGCCGGGCTGCAGCACGTCGCGCCGCTGGAGGAATTCCCGATGGCGAAATGGGATTTCCTGGTGCAGGTGATGCTGGTCGGCGTGGCACGGCTCACGCGCGCGCTGCTGCCCGGCATGCGCGAACGCGGCTTCGGCCGCATCGTCAACATCGGCTCGATCCATTCGCTGGTCGCCAGTCCCTACAAGAGCGCATACGTCGCCGCAAAACATGGCCTGCTTGGCTTGTCGAAAGTCATCGCACTGGAAACCGCCGACACCGACATCACCATCAACACGATCTGCCCGACCTACGTGAAGACACCGCTGGTCGACAAACAGATCGCCGACCAGGCGCGCACGCGCGGCATTCCTGAATCGCAGGTGGTCAGCGAAGTGATGCTGAAGCCGATGCCAAAGGGTGTCTTTATCGGTTTCGACGAGCTCGCCGGCATCACCGCGTTCCTGATCTCGCCACCGGCGCGCAACATCACCGGGCACACCATCGAGGTCGACGGCGGCTGGACCATCCAGTAACACGCCGATTAGAAACACGCCGAGGTCGGCGCAGGAACATCAGCACCGATTCATTGCCTTATCTCTTCGCAATTTGCGAAGGTTAAGGTCGAGCCGGTGTGGGCGAGCTTCATCGCAGCGCGCTTCTGGCCTCGCCGATCTCGGCGCGGACGCTGTCGCCGGAGGCCACGCCCGCGAGCTTGGCGTAAAACTCGCGCGCCGCCTTCTCGTCCCCGGCCAGCTTGGCGGAGCGCGCCGCACCGTACAGGCTATTGAGGCGATTGGGCGCGGTCTTGAGGGTGGCCTCGTACTCAGAGCGCGCCTCGACGGGTCGGTTCATCTCGAGCAGCAGATCGGCGAGCAGCTCACGCGCCGGGAGCACTTCGCCGGGAGTCACGGGATGCTTGCCGACCTTGTCTTGAAGATCCGCCGCCGAGCGCAGCAGTCGCAGCGCTTCCTCGTGATCGCCGTGAGCGTGAGCCAGGTAACCTGCCGCCGCGAGCCGCATCGACTCGACCTGCCCGGCCCAGTCATACGGGCCGGCCGGTGGCGCCTTCTTCACCTGATCGCGGATGGCCTCCAACTTGGTGAGCGCGTGCTGGGCGACCGGGGCCTGCCCGCTGCGGGCTCCGCCCACGGCGCGCGCGAACTGCGTCACCGCCAAGGCATACGGGTAGTGATCCCAGGGCAGCGGCGCGCTCGGCGACACGAGACTCGCCGCCTCGGACCAGCGATGTCGCTCCAATGCGTAGCGCGCCGGGATCGCCGCCAGCGCATAGCCGGCGGCGAAGCTCGGATCGTCGAAGCTCGTGGCCTTGACCGCTCGCTCCAGCACCGCCTTGGCTTTTTCGTCTTCGCCGCGCTGCAGGTAGGCGTATTCCAGATAGTCGAGGGCGTGCAGGGCGTTGAATGACGTCGCTCCGGGGTGAGTCTTTGCGACCCCAGCGTTGGCCGTC
>JBDSFV010000186.1:0-2752 GCA_039919355.1 Luteimonas sp.
GACATCGCGATGTCGAATTCGTTCGGCTTCGGCGGTACCAACGGCACGCTGGTGTTCCGTCGCACCTGAAGAAGGACGGGCGCATGCTCGTCACCCGGACCATCCCCTCCAACCTCGATCTGTTGGCGCTGCATCGCCTGGCGCCGCAGCGTTATCCGCTGCTGCTCGAGTCCTCGGCTGCCGGCACCGCACAAGGCCGCTGGGACCTGCTGCTGGCGACCAATGGTGACTCGCTCTCGCTCGATCGAAATGGCATGACGCGCCGCGCTGACGGCGGCAGCACCGACGGCGATTTCCTGTCCACACTCGACCATGCATGGCGGGCGCAACGCACGCCTCGCGACGAACCGCGCTGGCCGTTCCGTGGCGGCTGGGCGCTGTTCCTGGGTTACGAACTGGCGGCGCAGGTCGAACCGGTGCTGTGCCTGCCGCAGGCGCCGGGAACGTTGCCCGTCGCCGTTGCGTTGCGTTGTCCGGCCGCGCTGCTGCGCGACCACGCCAGCGGTGAATGCATCCTCGTGGCCGAGACGGCACATGTCGCGATGCTCGACGGCATCGCCGCGGATTGTGACGCCGCGCGCAGGTTGCCGCCATTGCCGCAATGGCGGCCGCCGGCCGAGCTGCGCGAAGACGAACCCCGGCGCTTCACCGAAGGCGTCGACCGCATCCTCGACTACCTCGCCGCCGGCGATGTGTTCCAGGTCAACCTGTCGCGTGGTTGGCAGGCGCGGTTCGACGGCGGACTCGCCCCGGCCGCGTTGTTCGCGCGCCTGCGCAGCTACAATCCGGCGCCGTTCGCGGGCCTGTTCGCCGGCGATGGCTGGGCCGTGGTGAGCGCCTCGCCGGAGCGGCTGGTGTCGGTCCGTGGCGACGTCGTGGAAACGCGTCCGATCGCCGGTACCCGGCCGCGTTTCGAGGGTGACGACGATGCCGCGCGCATCCGCGAACTCGTTGGCCATCCCAAGGAACGTGCCGAGCACGTGATGCTGATCGACCTCGAGCGCAACGACCTCGGCCGCGTCTGCACGCCGGGCAGCGTCGAGGTCGACGAGTTGATGACGGTCGAGAGTTACGCACACGTCCACCACATCGTCAGTAACGTGCGCGGCCGGTTGCGCGCCGATGCCACGCCGGGCGGGGTGATCCGCGCGGTGTTCCCCGGTGGCACCATCACCGGTTGCCCGAAGGTGCGATGCATGCAGGTCATCGCCGAGCTGGAGCAGGCCGGTCGTGGCGCCTACACGGGTGCCTTCGGCTGGCTCAACCGCGACGGCGACCTCGACCTCAACATCCTGATCCGCAGCGCCGAGGCCGAAGGCGACACGTTGCGCTTCCGTACCGGTGCCGGCATCGTCGCCGACTCCGATCCGCAGCGCGAACTCGACGAGACCTGCGCCAAGGCGCGCGGCATGCTGCGCGCGCTCGGAGTGGGCTCGTGATTGCTCGTATCTTCAACGGCACGGTGCGCGTCGATGCGATTGCGCCCGACGACCGCGGCCTAGCCTACGGCGACGGGCTGTTCGAGACCATGCGCGTGCACCGCGGCAGCGTGCCATGGTGGGATGCGCATTGGGCGCGGCTGGCACGGGGCGCCTATCGCCTGCGCTTGCATCTGCCGGACGAGGCGCAGGCGCGCAGCGAAGCCACGGCCTTGTTCGCCGATGGTAGCGGCGGCGTGCTGAAATTGCTGGTGACGCGCGGCAGCGGCGGCCGGGGCTACCTGCCGTCGCCGGATGCTGTTCCGACCTGGTTCCTGTCGCGACACGAACCGCCGCCGCCACGCCGCAACGGCCTGCAGTTGCGTTGGTGCGAAACGCGGCTGGCGCTGCAGCCAGCGCTGGCAGGCCTCAAGCACTGCAACCGCCTGGAGCAGGTGCTGGCGCGCGCAGAATGCGCCGATACTGGCATGGACGAAGGCCTGATGCGCGACAACGAGGGTTTCGTCGTCAGTGCCACCGCCGCCAACCTGTTCGTGCTGGGCGACGGACGATGGACGACGCCGCCGGTGGATCGCTGCGGCGTCGCCGGCGTCTGCCGCGCCCATCTCCTGCCGCTGCTGGATGCGCACGAGGAACGTCTGTCCGTCGAAAATGTCGAAAGCGCGGATGCAGTTTTCCTGTGCAATGCGGTGCGCGGTATCCTTCCGGTCGCGCGGCTCGACGCACGCGCATGGACTCCGCATCCAGCGGTGGACGGCGTGCGACGCGAGCTGCTACAGATCCATCCCGGATTCGCCATCGACGCGGAGAACTCGTGAGCCCTGCCCGCAAACGCAAGCGCAGCTTCGGCATGCTGTTCGTCATCACCGCGCTGCTGGCTGGTGTGCTCGGCTATTGGGCGGTCAGCCGCTACCTCGGTTTTGCCGATGCGCCGGTCGCCGGGCTCGACCCCGGCGACAGCGTGCTGGTCGAGCGCGGTGATTCCTTTGTCACCGTGCTCGGCAAGCTGCATGTTGCCGGCGTGCACGACGGACAGGAACTCGAATGGCAGGCGCTGGCGCGCCAGCTCGGTGCCGCCGGCAGGTTGCAGGTTGGCGAATACGCGCTCGAGCCCGGCCCCACCCCGCGCATGCTGCTGCTGCGCATGCGCGACGGCAAGGTCATCAGCCATCGCTTCACCATCGTCGAAAAGGAAACCGGAATCGCCGAGGAGCGCCCGGCGATCGCCGGCGTCTTCGTTCGTCGCCTCAAACTCGGCATGAAGCTGCAGACCGACCCGACCGTGATCTACGGCATGGGCGCGGCGTACGCCG
>JBDSFV010000187.1:0-9402 GCA_039919355.1 Luteimonas sp.
CGGCTAACCGGTTGCTTCATTGGCGCGTGGATTTTTCTACGCGACATCCTGTCGCGGAGAAAAACGGCGCACATCCATGTGCACCGCCCTAAAGGTCTGCGGGCAGCGCGGTGGTTTGCCATCTTTAGAAGCAGTACAGAGCAGCCCGTAGGATGGGTTGAGCGCAGCGATACCATCACGCAGCGTCGTAGGCTGGGCTGACAAGTCCGTCGCTTCATTTCTGCATGCTGGGCTTGTCAGCCCAGCGTACGAGAGCATTGCGGGCTGTCAGGATTCTGGTTGCAGTCGCCGCAACTTGATTGCCTCGAGCACCCGCGACCACGGAAACAACGGCCCGGGATCGAGCTTGCGGCGCACGGCCCGGCTGGGATCATCAGTCGCCCCGACCTCGGTAATGTCGAGGTCTTCGTGCCCGGCGATCGATCGCAGCGCCGGCATTCTGGTTTGCAGCCTTCGCAGCAGCGCAACCAGCGCGACGATCTGCGCTTCCGTATACGGCTCGTCCATGGCCTGACGACGGGAGTCGAGCCAGTCCGGATAGCGGCCGGTGTTGACCAGCTCGATGCCGATCGAACGCGGGTTGTAACCGCGCGTATGGTTGGCGATGCGCTCGTTGCGCACGAACTGGTGCACCGCGCCGTCGCGGTCGATGTAGTAGTGGCCGCTGTTGCCGGTTTGCGAAACCGGGTACAGCACCCGTTCGCCGTAGTGTCGCGATATCGCGAGGTCCGGCAGCTCGGTGCAATGGATCACCACCACGTCGACCTGATCGATGGAACGCGTCTCCAGCCGCCCCTCGTAGGGCAGCAGATCGACATGCACTGACAGTGGCGCGAACTCGGGCGACATCGGCCCGGATGCTAGCATCGCCGCATGCCGCCGCTGTCCCCAGACTCCGAACTCGCGCGCCTGATGGCGCGTTTCCCGCGTGCCGGCGAGGTCGCGTGGATCGGCCTGCGACCGGCGCGCGGGGTGCCGATGCAGGAGGCGGAAGCGGCGGTGGCCGTCGCCGGCGGCGGGCTGGTCGGTGACCGCTACCAGGGCGACAGCGGCAAGCGCGGCATCACCCTGGTCCAGGCCGAGCATTTGCCTGTCATCGCGGCTTTGTCGGGGCACGCAGCCATCGCCCCGGCGACGCTGCGTCGCAACCTCGTGGTCAGCGGCATTCCGCTGGTTGCGTTGAAGGATCGTCGCTTCCGCATCGGCGATGTCGTCGTGCAGGGCACCGGTCCTTGCGATCCGTGTTCACTGATGGAAGTTGCGCTCGGTCCCGGTGGCTACAACGCGATGCGCGGCATGGGCGGCATCTGCGCGCGCATCGTCGCAGGCGGGACGATCCGCGGCGGCGATGCCGTCGTCGCGCTCGAAGACTGACGGCAACCCATGGGCATCCGCGGACACTGCATCCTTTGCCATGGCTTCGAGAGCGGCCCCGACGCGACCAAGGTCACCGCGCTCGCCGACGTCGCAGGGCGCCTCGGCTGGACCCACGAACGCCCGGACTTCACCGACCTCGACGCGAAGCGCGAGGTCAGCGAACTCGGCGACGTGCCAGCACGCGTGCAGCGGTTGCTGGGAATCGCGCAGGCCGCGGCAGCGAAAGGCCCGATCGCCCTCGCCGGTTCCAGCCTCGGCGCATGGATCGCCGGACAGGTGTCCTTGCACGTCCCGGTCGCGGGCCTGTTCCTGATGGCACCGCCGATTTATCTAGGCAAGTCACATCTCGACAAGGCACATCCACTCGACGCCGCGCGCGTGCCGACCTCGATCATCCACGGCTGGGATGACGAACTGATTCCCGCCGCGCAGGTCGTTGTGTGGGCCCATGCCCGGCACGCCCGGTTGCTGATGGTGGATGACGGCCATCGGCTGTCGGCGCATGTCGAGGCGAGCGCCGACGCCTTCGCCACATTGCTGGCGAGGATCTGAGCGATGAAATTCTTCGCCAGCTGCGGCAAGGGCCTCGAATACCTGCTCGCCGACGAGTTGCTCGCGCTCGGCTGCACGCGCGCGACGGCGGCGCTGGCCGGCGCCAACGTCGAAGGCGAACCGGCCGACGCGCAACGCGCGGTGCTGTGGTCGCGCCTGGCCAGCCGCGTGCTGTGGCCGATCACCGAATTCGATTGCCCCGACGAACACGCGTTGTACGCCGGCGTCGCCGCATTGCCATGGCCCGGGCATCTGGCCGGTGGCCACACGCTCGCGGTCGACGCGCACGTGTCCGGCGACACGATCACGCATGCGCGCTACGCGGCGCAGCGGGTCAAGGACGCGGTGGTCGACGTGATGCGCGCGAACACCGGCGCGCGTCCGGACGTCGACCTCGAGGCGCCGGACCTGCGCCTGAACCTGGTCGTGCGCAAGGGCAGGGCGATCCTGTCGATCGATCTCGGCGGCGGACCCCTGCATCGCCGCGGCTGGCGCCAGATGCAGGGCGAGGCGCCGCTCAAGGAAAATCTCGCCGCGGCGGTGCTGTTGCGTGGTGGCTGGCCGCAGCTGTACGCCGAGGGTGGTGCGCTGCTGGATCCGATGTGCGGCAGCGGCACGCTGCTGATCGAAGGCGCGCTGATGGCGGCCGATGTCGCGCCCGGCCTGATGCGCCAGGGCAGCTTCCTGCCGACACGTTGGCTGGGTTTCGACCAATCTGCGTGGCAGCTGCTGCGGGAAGAAGCCCGCCAGCGCGAAGCCATCGGTCGCGCCGGGTTGCGTCCGGAGTTCCACGGCAGCGATCTCGACCCGCATGCGATCCGTGCCGCGCGCGAGAATGCCGGGGTGGCCGGTGTGATCGACAAGATCCATTTCGATACGCGAGACATCGGTGCGATGGCGACGATCGCCAACCCGCGCGGCCTGGTGGCCTGCAACCCGCCCTACGATGCGCGCCTCGCCGCCGATCCTGCGCTGTACCGGTCGCTCGGAAACGCGCTCAAGCGCGCGCTGCCCGGCTGGCGCGCGAGCCTGCTCTGCGGCGACGCCGAACTTGCACGTGCGACCGGCCTGCGTGCCGCGAAGAAGTACCAGCTGTTCAACGGCGCGATCGAATGCACGCTGATCGTGGTCGATCCGGTCGCGCCAGCGCAACGCGCGCGTAGCGAAGAACCGCAGCCGCTGTCCGAAGGCTCGCAGATGGTCGCCAACAGGTTGCGCAAGAACCTGCGCAAGCTGAAGTCGTGGCGCGAGCGCGAAGGCATCAGCTGCTATCGCGCCTACGACGCCGACCTGCCCGAATACGCGGCCGCGATCGATGTCTACACCACCGACGAGCAAACGCCGCGCACGTTCCTGCACGTGCAGGAATACGCCGCACCGGCGGACATTCCCGAGCCGACACAGCGTCGCCGCCTGAACGAATTGCTGGCCGCCGCGCACGAAGTGTTCGCGGTGCCGCGCGAGCAGATCGCGCTCAAGACCCGCATTCGCGGCAAGGGTGGCAGCAAATATGCACGAGCGGGACAATTCGACACGCGTGGCGAATTCGTGGTCGTGCGCGAAGGTGATGCCCGGCTGCGCGTGAACCTGTTCGACCATCTCGACACCGGCCTGTTCCTCGACCATCGGCCGCTGCGCCTGCGCATCGCCGAGGAAGCCGAGGACACCCGCTTCCTCAACCTGTTCGGCTATGCGGGCGCGGCCACGGTGCATGCGGCGGTGGGCCGCGCGCGGCAGACGACCACCGTCGACCTGTCCGCCACCTACCTGCAATGGTGCGCCGACAACCTGCAGCAGAACGGCATGGGCGGCGCGCGCCACAGGCTGGTGCAGGCCGATGCCGTGCCCTGGCTCGAAGGCGACGGCGGCGAATACGACCTGATCTTCTGCGATCCGCCGACCTTCTCCAACTCCAAGCGCGCCGACGACTTCGACGTGCAGGCCGAACACGTGCGCCTGCTGCGCGCCGCGGTCGCGCGGCTGGCGCGCGACGGCGTGCTGTATTTCTCCAACAACTTCCGCCGGTTCCGCCTGGATGCCGAGGCACTTTCGGAGTTCGCCACGGTCGAAGACATCAGCGCGCAGACGATCCCGCCGGATTTCGCCCGCGACCCCCGCATCCACCGTTGCTGGCGGTTGCGGCGGCTGGTTTCCACGGCTGGCTGACGCTGCTGCTGCAAACCTGTGTTCCAGCGATGGTGCTGGCGTTTGCTGCCGAGCGCCACGATCTTGTGGGCAATCGCACCATGTCCGGGAGGGCACATGACCATGACGACCACCGACGCCGGCTCCGGGCAGGGCACGTTCGCCCGCGTCGCCCGCAAGCTGCGCGGCATGCCCGCATCCGACGGCGCCGGGGTCAAGCTGACCCGCGTGATCGGCACGCCGCAACTGGACATGCTGGATCCGTTCCTGCTGCTGGACGAGTTCGGCACCGACCAGCCGGAGGATTACCTCGCCGGCTTCCCCGCGCATCCGCACCGCGGCTTCGAGACCGTGACCTACATGCTCGACGGCCGCATGCGCCACAAGGACAACCACGGCAACGAAGGCCTGCTGGTGCCCGGCAGCGTGCAGTGGATGACCGCAGGCCGCGGCCTGGTGCATTCGGAGATGCCCGAGCAGCAGGAAGGCCGCATGCGCGGCTTCCAGCTGTGGGTGAACCTGCCGGCCAGCGACAAGATGGTCGCGCCGCGCTACCAGGAGTTCGCGCCGGACCGGATCCCGGTGGCGACGCCGGCGACCGGTGTCCGCGTCAAGGTCATCGCCGGTACGGTCGACGGCAGCAACGGACCGATCGTGCAGCCGGCGACCGATCCGCTTTACCTGGACATTGCGTTGCAGCCGAACGCGGCGTGGGACTACACGCTGCCCGAAGGCCACAACGCCTTCGCCTACGTGTTCGAGGGTGCGGCGACGATCGGCGCAGGCGAGGACGCGCGGGTGCTGGAAACACATGAACTCGCGGTGCTCGGCGGTGGCGAACGCTTCGCGGTGCGCGCGGGCGCGGCCGATGCGCGCCTGATCCTGGTCGCCGGGCGCCCGCTGCGCGAGCCGGTCGCGCGCCACGGCCCGTTCGTGATGAACACCCGGCAGGAATTGATGCAGGCCTTCGTCGATTTCCAGGAAGGCCGGTTCTAGTTGAGTCGGAAGGCCACGTCGTAACGAACAAGGCCACGCCGCCCGGGCGTCAGCGCTCCGGCAACGGGATGAATTCGTCATCGCCCGGCACCTTGCCGAAACGGCCGTCGCGCCAGTCCTGCCTGGCCTGCTCGATCCGCTCCTGCGACGACGAGACGAAGTTCCACCACAGGTGGCGCGGGCCATCGAGCGGTTCGCCGCCGAGCAGCATCGCCTGCAGCGGCGTCTTCGCGCGCAGTGTCGGTCGGGTGCCGCGGTCGAGCACGACCAGGTGCCGGTTCGGGATGTCGGCGCCGTCGAGTTGCGCCTCGCCATCGAGCACATACAACGCGCGCTCGGCATGGGCGTCGTCGAGTTCGATCCGGGCCTCGGCGGCGAGGTCGATCGCGACATACAACGTGTCGGCGAACACCCGCACCGGCGCCTCCGCCCCATAACCGCGGCCGGCGACGACGCGCAGCAGCGCGCCGCTGCGTTCGATCCGCGGCAGCGTCGCGGCGGGATGGTGGTGGAAGCCCGGTGCGGTTTCCTCGTCGGGCTTCGGCAGCGCCACCCAGGTCTGCATGCCGTGCAGCGGATGCTCGCCTTCGCGCAATGCCGCCGGCGTGCGTTCGGAATGGGCGATGCCGCGGCCGGCGGTCATCCAGTTGACGTCGCCGGGGCTGATGTCCTGCAGGCTGCCGAGCGTATCGCGATGGGTGATCGTGCCCGACCACAGGAAGGTCACCGTCGCCAGGCCGATATGCGGGTGCGGGCGCACGTCGATGCCGCGCCCGGGCTCGAACACGGCCGGCCCCACGTGGTCGACGAACACGAATGGCCCGACGCTGCGCGCCTGCAACGACGGCACCGCCCGCCGCACCTGGAAACCGCCGAGGTCGTGCACGCGCGGCGCGATGATCGTGGTCATGACGGTGCCCGGATGGATACGACGCCAGCATGCCACGCCCGCGGCGAAGTGGCGCCGCGGCCGCGCAACGCTGCGTTACGCGGCTGCCGCGATCACGGGCTGCGTTCGATCCGCAGCTGGGCTTCCGGCATGTCGCCGCGTGCCAGCGACAACAGCGTCAGGCGCCGCTCGCCAAGCGTCGCGCTCTTGTCGCCGACCGTGGTGTGCAGGCTGAACGCATGCACGCCGGCGGCGGACGCGCGCCATTCGAATGCGATCTCGGCATCGCCGGCCCAGACGCATTGCACGTCCGGCGGGCAGCGCGAATCGTTCACCATCCGCACGTAACGCAACGTGCTGTGGTCAGGCAGCGTCACCTGTTCGCCGGTACGCATCGTGAAGCCCTGGCCGTCGTCGACCATGCGTCCACTGCCCGCCACCGTGGCGCAGGCGGCGAGCAGGGCGAACGCGGTGCCGAGCAGGGCAGGGCGGCAAGCGGCAGGCATGGTCATGGCGGATTCCCGTGGGTGGCGATGAGTCGACTCTATGCGTGTCGTCGCCGACACGAAATGAACGTCGGGGCATGCTTCATCTGTCGCGGCGCGAAGCCAGGCGATCGGCGAGCCACGTCGGTTCCGGAAGCCGATACGTGGTGACGAAACCGACGGCCAGAAAAATCCGGGAAGTATCAAAATGACGTACATCGCCACGATGAGTGCCAGAATTTTGAGCGTGCGGAGCTTCAACATTTTGGTTGGGGCCTGACGCCTGAATCAAGCCGAGCCGCGAAGCGGCTTCGGCTGGAATGAATTGTTAGACCTTTGCTTGCTTGGCACGGACTCCGAGCCGCCCTTTGCGGAGTATGCGCTCGGAACGCATGACATGAAGAATGAAGACTTTATGGCCGTCATAACGGTAGAAAACACGGCAGGGCGGCTCAACGATCTGACGATAGCGAGACCGCTTGAGTTCTTGCTGCCGACTGCCACTCTCCGGGTGATCGGCCAGTTGCCCGATGTGGCCGACAATGCGTTTGACCAGCTCCGCTGCCGCGCCTGGATTCTCCAGCGCGATCAAGTCAGCGATGGCATCCAGATCGCTCAGCGCCGGCTCCGCCCAAACTATTTCAACCATCGCGCGAGGCGAGTCTTGGCTTTAGCGTGAGATGCCACACGGCCTTCCGCGATCGCAAGCTCGCCGCGGGCGACACCCTCCAGCACGGTCATGCGTTGCTGCATAAGCTCATAGCTCTCAACGTCCACGAGGTATGCGCTAGGCAGGCCATACTGGGTAATGAGAATAGGCTCCTTGTCCCGCTCGATGTCAGAGAGGAGTTCGGTTGCTTGGCGCTTGAGGGTGGTGACGAGTTCGGTGCGCATGAAGTGACACTACAGTATCACTCAAGATCGCGCAAGTGACTGGGCAAAGGCCTGACGCCCGGCATCAGCGGCGCGCATAGAAGATGCAGTTTGAGATTCCAGCTGGTTGCGCGTCCGCTGCATGCGGCTGTTGGGCGACCGGCTTAACGTTGCACAGCAGCTTTGAATCGCTTGAAGTCGCCATTGAAGAAAGACACATTATGAAAAGCCTCCTTCGCGATAGCCTCCGCAACAGCCCGCGCCTGCTTTGACGTCTTCCCGAAGACGATGATACGCGTGTTGTGGTCCTCCATCGGTAACCTCCCGTCGTCCTTGGCTGCCTTGATTTCCCCGACATCCTTGCCAGGCGTAAGCCCACTCCCCGGGATATTACGCGCCTGCGCAATGCCGCTCGCCTTGAACTCGGCAACCTCTCTGGCATCAATAATTACCGCAGTCCGGTCATTGGCGATGACATGACGGATACCCTCGGGTTCGATTTGCGTTACCCCGCCGAGTGCCCGCCAGACCGGGATGCCGAGTTGATACCTGCGGACATTTGTGTAGCCAGCCTCAAAAAGTTCAGACGCAAGTCGTTTGCTCTTCCCGCAAAAAGGCCCGTTGCAGTACAGGACTACCGGGGCAGCTTTGTCACCCTTTAGCACGCGCCCAATTTCGGCGACATCCGAAACGTAGAGTGACTTCGGCACGCCCGCCTTGGCTGAAACATTGGCCGCACCTGGGATATGACTGATCGCGTACTCTTTGAACGGGCGCGCGTCAAAGACAGTAGTACTCTTCTCGGCAAGAATGTTCCGAAGCTCCTCCGTGGAGACCTCCTTTGCCTTCTGATCAGGCTCCATCAGCGTGGATTGGTAAATACTCATAGAGGACTGAGCATCAGCAGGCCAAGGACAGACTGCAAATATCAGGAGGGCTAAGCAAAACGGGCCATTAGGTAAGGCAATCTTCTTTCTCATAGCGGTTCTCCATCTCCACAGCAACAAGAGCATTATGGGCGCCTAACGCCTGAATTTAGCCGCGCCGCGAAGCGGCTTCGGCTTGAATGAATTGTTAGCGCCTACTTCCACGACAGGTTGAGCTTGCGATGGGAGGCAGCACAATCTCGCAGATAGAGATTGATCAGGCTCTGGTAGGGAATGCCAACTTTCTCGGAAATTGACTTGAAGTAGCCAATCGCTTCCTCATCCAGGCGGATGGTGATCTGTTTTTTGAGCTGAGAAGCGTATGGGTTCTTCTTGGCTTTGGTGAAATCGTACTCTTTGCGCATAGGGCACCTATCAGTAATTTCGGGACTCGGCGGCCGTTGCCTTTCGGGCGGAGATGATACGGATGATGTTGCTCTTGCTGCGGTAACAATGGCAAACAACAAGCAGCCTCAGGCCCGTACTGAGTCCGAGCAAGATAAATCGGTCCTCATCCTCTGAGTGATCAGGATCGGCGATGAGCTTGGCGCGCTCATCCGCAAAGGCCGATCTGGCCTCGTCAAAGCCGACGCCATGCTTCTTGAGGTTGGCAGCGGTCTTGGCTGGATCCCACTCGAAGCATAAGTCGGTCATGGCGGCAGCGTAACTACAATGTAGTTACGAGTCAAGGCAGGACGCTTTTGTAGGCGCTAACGCCTGAATTAAGCCGAGCCGCGAAGCGGCTTCGGCTTGAATGAATTGTTAGACCGATGCATCGCGATACGCACGAAGGACGGCATTTATCCGTGTTTGGTACCCAGCGCCTTGGGCCTTGAACCACTCGAGCACGTCTTGCTCGATGCGAAGGGAAATGGCCGCCTTGGGAGGCTGAGGCTTGAGCCCACGCCGGACGATGCCACGCACGATGTGACGCACATCAGCCTCTGGATGGTCAGCGGCAGCAGTCACTCGGCCACCAGACTTGAGCTTGGTCCAATCAGTCTTGGATTGCATGGAAGAAGAGCTGCGTTCCGCGGCGGGTCGCTTGGCGGAAGGAGATGATGCGGATTTCATGTTCGGTCTCCGTGTGGACGATTGAGACAGGAACGCCGGCGAGCAAGCCAAGAGTGACAAATCGCTGTTCCCGATAGGAGAACCG
>JBDSFV010000188.1:0-5461 GCA_039919355.1 Luteimonas sp.
CGACGTTGACCGCACCGTCGATGGTCAACGCCTGTTCGCGACCGCTGGCCAGGTCCAGGCGCCACAGTTCGATCGCATTGCCGTCGTAGCGTGCGAACACCACGCTGCGGCCATCACGCGCCACATCCGGCTGATAGTCGTAGGCGGCGTTGGCGTGCGTCAGCTCCACCGCTTCGCCGGAGCCGATGGACTGGCGCCAGAGCGAACCGGCCATGCTGTAGACCAGCGCCTTGCCATCCGGCATGAAACTCGCGCTGGACGGGCCGGTGGTCAGCTGCGGCAGGTACAGCTCGCGCCAGTAGTAGCTGTGCGGCAGATAGACCTGCTTCAGCACCGGCTCGCGTCCGGCCTGGGCGACACCGACCATGCCAACCAGCAAGGCGGTGACCGCGGATAACGAGTGATGGCGCATGCGGCTCAGGCTCCCCTGCCCTGCAACGCTTCGTCGAGACTGATTTTCAGCAGCGCGATCGCTTCATCGACCTGCCCGATGCTCACGTTCAGCGGCGGCATGAAGCGCACCGTGCTGGTACCGCACGACAGCAGCAGCAGACCGTTGTGGAAGGCACGGGTGATGAGGGCATCGCACAGCGCCCTGGCCGGCGTACGCGCGGCGTCGCGCTCGACCAGTTCCATGCCGATCATCAGGCCCTTGCCGCGCACTTCGCCGATGCAGGGATAGTCGCGGGCCAGCAGTTCCAGCTGCGCCATGAAGCAGGCGCCGGTTTCCGCGGCAGCCGCGGCATACCCGCCCTGGACCAGATCGAGGGTAGCGATCGCCGCGGCACAGGCGAGCGGATTGCCGCCGTAGGTGTTGCCATGGGCACCGCGCTGCCACTGTTGCATCAGGCGTTTCTTCGCCACCAGCGCACCGATCGGCAGGCCCGAGCCCATGCCCTTGGCCAAGGTCATGATGTCCGGGGCCACGCCCCAGTGTTCGCAAGCGAACATCCGGCCGGTGCGGCCGACGCCCGATTGCACCTCGTCGAAGATCAGCAGGATGCCGTGGTCGTCGCACAGTTCGCGCAGCCCGGCCAGGAAGCCGTCCGGTGGAACGACGTAACCACCCTCGCCCTGGATCGGTTCGACCAGGATCGCCGCCACTTCCGAGGCCGGTACGTTGCGCTCGAACAGCATGCGGATGTAATCGAGCACCGCCTCGCCCTGGTCGACACCGGCGAACAGCGGCCGATACGGATTCGGATACGGCACGTGGGTGACGCCGGGCATGGTCGGCGCGAAGCCCTTCTGCTGCGTGTACTTGCTCGAGGTGAACGCCAGCGAGCCCATGGTGCGTCCGTGGAAACCGCCGAGGAAACCGATGAAGCGCGAGCGTCCGGTGACGTAGCGCGCCAGCTTGAGTGCACCTTCCACCGCCTCGGTGCCGGACTGGCAGAAGAAGCTCATCGCCGGCTCGCCCAGCGGCGCCGCTGCGGCCAGGCGCTCGGCCAGCGCGACCATGCGCTCGTGCCAGTAATCGCTGGAAATGTGCAGGAAGTCGTCGGCCGCGGCCTTGACCGCGCCGACCACGTCGGGATGGGCGTGGCCGGTCGCGCATACGGCGATGCCGGCGGCGAAATCGAGGAAGCGGTTGCCGTCGACATCCCAGACCTCGGTGCCGCGTCCGTGCGACATCACGAACGGATAGTCACGCGGATACGAGGGCGACACCACGGCGCTGTCGCGCGCGATCATCGCCCTCGCCTTCGGCCCGGGGAGTTCGGTCTTGATATGGGAACTGGCCACGGAGACTCCTGATGATTTGAATAATGAAGGGGCCAGCATCACATCGGCAGCTCGACCGGGCGGCGATGCGCCACCGCGGTGCGTGCGTGCAGGGCGCGCAAGGTCTGCAGCTCCGGTTCGCTCGGCGGCGCGATGCGCTCGATGCGTTCGGCGACCCCCAGCGGCCAGCCGACCGCAGCCCGCGCCTCGTCGACCTCGACCCCGGGGAACAGCGCGCTCAGCCGCAGTTCCTCGCTGCCCTCGGCCGGGGTGAGGATGCCGAAATCGGTGATCACCGCGCGCGGGCCGCCGCCACGCGCACCGCTGCGCGCACGGCTGCCGTGGCCGTCGAGGTAGCCGGCGCTGGTGCGGAAATCCAGTTGCGCGACGAAGCTGCGGGGCGTGGCCTTCATCAGCACGAACGTCTGCCGCGCATGGGCCGCGATCTCGGGCGCGCCACCGGCGCCGGGCAACCGGGTCCGCGGCGCGTCGTAGGGCCCGATCACGGTGCTGTTGAGATTGCCATGTCGGTCGATCTGCGCGGCGCCGAGGAAACCCACGTCGACGCGTCCGGCCTGCAGGTAATAGCTGAACACCTCCGGCAGCGGCACCACGCAGGTGGCGGTCTCGGCGAGTTCGCCGTCGCCGATCGACAAGGGCAGCACCTCCGGGCGGGTGCCAATGGTGCCCGATTCGTAGATCAGCACCACCTCCGGCGCGTGGGTCAGGCGCGCGAGGTTGCAGGCCGCGCTCGGCAGGCCGATGCCGACGAAGCACACGCAGCCGTTCCAGAGCATGCGCGCGGCGGCGATCGTCATGATCTCGTCGCGAGTGAACTCGTCGCGGGTGAACGCACTCATGCCGCCTCCTGCTGCAAGCTGGCCAGGAACCCGCGGTGGTCGCCGGTGGCCAGCACGTGCCGCTGCATCCAGGCCGTGAACGTCCCGCGCTCGCGCGCGATCGCGTCCCAGCGCTGGTAGAAATCGTTGTCGCGCGCGTAGTAGCCGTGCGCATACGAGGGATAGGCCCCGCCCGGGCAATGCACCACCGCGTCGACCACCCAATAGGGCAGCACCACCGCGTTCATCGCCGGCGGCAATGCATCCACGACTTCCTCGACCGTCACCAGCAGCGCCTTGGCCGCCAACGCCGCCTCGCGCTGGGCGCCCACGATGCCATGCAGCGCGACGTTGCCCTGGCGATCGGCACGCTGCGCATGCAGGATCGTGACGTCGGGATTGATCGCCGGAACCGCCGCCAGGCGCTCGCCGGTGAACGGGCATTCGACCGCGCGGATCCGGGCATTGAAGGCGGTCATGTCGGTGCCGATGTAACCGCGCAGCACGCCGAACGGCAACCGCGCCGCGCCGGCGCAATAGGCCGCCGCCATGCCGGCGTGGCTGTGTTCGTCGAGCTTGAGTGGCCGTGGCCAGCCGTGTTCGACTGCATCGCGCAGCCGGTGCAGCGAACCCACCCCGGGATTGCCGCCCCAGGAGAACGTGAGCCGGCGTGCGCAGCCCATCCCGATCAACTGGTCGTAGATCAGGTCCGGGGTCATCCGCACCAGATGCAGGTCGCGCCGTCGCTGGCGGATGATCTCGTGGCCGGCCGCAAACGGAATCAGATGGGTGAAGCCTTCGAGCGCCACGCAGGCGCCGTCGCGCACGAATTCGGCAATCGCTTCGGCCAGTGACGGAAAGCGCATCGGGTCACTCCACGACTGTGCGCGACTGCTCGCGCAGGTATTGTGCGAGGTAATAGAACGACGCGATCGCCTTGCCGGTGGAACCGGAGCCTTTCCAGCCGCCGAACGGCTGGTAACCCGGCCAGGCGCCGGTGGTGGCGCCTTGCGGGCGGTTCGCGTAGGTGACGCCGGCTTCGATGTGCTCCTGGAACCACGGCACCTCGTTGGCGCTGCCGTAGAAGCCGGCGGTCAGGCCCATGTCGGTGTCGTTGGCCAGACGCATGGCTTTGTCGCGGTCGCAGTAGCGGTGCAGCATCAACACGGGCAGGAACATTTCGTCCTGCCACAAAGGATGGTCGAGCGCGGCTTCCGCCAGCACCGGTTGCACGTAGTAACCGCGCGCGAGGCTTTGATCTGGAGCCGCGCCGTCCCGCAATTGCGCGCCACCGCTGATCATGCGCGCCCCGGCCGCCTGCAGGTTCGCGACATGGCGCGCGTAGTTGGCATAGGCCGCCGCATTCACCACGGGACCGAGCCAATGCTCGCGCTTGCGCGGATCGCCGATGCGGATCGCGGCGATTTGCGCCCTGAGCCGTTCGATCAGGTCGTCGGCGACATCTTCGTGTATATACAGGCGCGACAGCGCCGAGCACTTCTGCCCGCCCATGCCGTACGCGGAGCGCACGATGCCGGTCGCCGCGCGATCGAGATCGGCATGCCCGGTGACGATGCAGGGATTCTTGCCGCCCATCTCGGCGATGCACGGCCGCGGCCATGCGCCGCTGGCCATGTGCTGCAGCAATTGCCGGCCGACCGCCACCGAGCCGGTGAAGGTGATGCCGGCAGTGAGCGGATGCCGCACCAGCACTTCGCCGACGTCGCGCCCGGAACCCGACAGGTAATTGAACACGCCCGGTGGCAGTCCGGCGTCGCGAATGCAGTCCGCGAGCAGCCGTCCGGCCCACGGTGTATCGCTCGCGCCCTTGACCACTACCGTGTTCCCCGTCACCAGCGCTGCCGACATCGGGCCGCCCGCCAGCGCCAACGGGAAATTGAACGGCGCGATCACCACCCACACGCCATACGGCCGCATCACGCTGCGGTTGCGCGCGACCATGCCGGTCAGCGGATCGTTCGGAAGTTCATGCTCGTAGCCGGCGTGGCTTTCGAAATCGTCGGCATAGAGATTGAAGAAGTCGACGGTTTCCTGCGCTTCGGCCAATGCCTCGAGACGGTTCTTGCCGACTTCGAGCGTCAGTGAGGCGGCGATGTCGTACACGCGCTCTTCCATGATCGCGCCGGCGCGGCGGATCAGGCGCGCGCGTTCGGCGGCAGGCAACGCGCGCCAGGCCGGGAAGGCAGCGTGCGCGGCACGCATCGCGGCGTCCGCATCACTTGCATCGGCGAGCGCGAATTCGCCGAGACGCAATTCGCTGTCGGCCGGGCTGCGGCGGTCGGCGTAGTGGCCGGCGTCGCGGTCGGTGCCATCGATATGGAGCGGATGGCGTGCGCCCAAACCGGCACTGACGCGAGCCATCGCGGCGTCGAAGCGCGCGTGCATCTCCTCTGGCGGATCGAACATCGTGGCGTAAGTCAGTCGAAAGCTCATCGTCGGCACCTTTCGATCAGACCGCGGGAAACAAACGTGACAGCAGGCGATCGAGCAACGCCAGCGCCTCGGCGAGTTCGTTTTCCTCGATCACCAGCGGCGGGGCGAGCAGGATCATGTTGCCGCGGGTCGCGAACGACACGCCTGCGGCCATCGCCGCAGCGACCAGCGCCTTGAGCGCCGGCGGCGTTTGCGGCCACGGCGCGAGCGGTGCCCGCGTATCGCGATCGGCAACCAGTTCGACCACCGCGAACAGGCCGTGGCCACCGCGCACGTCGCCGATCACCGCATGGCGCTGCTGCATCGCCTTCAGTGTCGTGAACATCTGCGCGCCGAGCCGTCGTGAACGCTCGATCAGGTTTTCGTCTCCATAGGCGCGCAGCGCCGCCAGCCCCGCCGCGCAGGACAACGGATGCCCGCAGTAGGTGAGGCCGGTGTACAGC
>JBDSFV010000189.1:0-10299 GCA_039919355.1 Luteimonas sp.
AGCTCACATACGCATCGTCCTCGCAGATGATGAGCGTGCGTTCGAACTGGCCGGTATCCGCTTGGTTGATGCGGAAGTAAGTCGAAAGCTCCATCGGGCAGCGCACGCCCCTGGGGATGAAGCAGAACGAGCCGTCGCTGAAAACGGCAGAGTTGAGCGTTGCGAAGTAATTGTCCGTGTACGGCACGACCGAGCCGAGGTATTTCCTGACGAGCTCCGGGTGATCCTGCACGGCCTCGGAAAACGAACAGAAGATGACGCCGATATCGGCGAGCTTGTTCTTGAACGTCGTGCCTACCGAGACCGAATCCACGATGGCGTCCACCGCGATGCCGCTCAGCCGCCCCTGCTCGGCGAGCGAGATGCCGAGCTTGTTGAACATGGCCAGGACTTCCGGGTCGACGTCGTCGAGACTCTTGGGGCCGCCCGTCTTCGGCTTGGGTGCCGCGTAGTAGATGATGTCCTGGTAGTCGATGGGGTCGTAGTGGGCGTTCTGCCAACTCGGCTCCTCCAGCGTGAGCCAGTGGCGGTAGGCCTCAAGCCGCCAGTCGAGCAGCCACTGCGGCTCGTTTTTTTTCGACGAGATGAGACGGATGACGTCCTCGTTCAGTCCGCGCGGCGCCACGTCCGTGTCGAGGTCGGTGGAGAATCCGTACTTGTATTCGCGGCTCGTGAGCTCCTGGAGCTCGCTCTGGACGACCCTCATTGCACGGCGTCCTGGTTCTGGCAGCCCGCCGCCTTGGACACGACCGAACGCAGCGAACGCAGCATCGCCTTGCCGCCGGAGGCCGGGACTTCGTAGCGCGGCACGGACGCGTCGACGGAAAGCGACCAGGCATCGATACCGCCGGTCATCGATCGGACGCTGCTGAAGCCGTGGCCGGCGAAGTACGACGCGGCGTCGACGCTGCGCTGCCCGAAGTGGCAGTAGAAGATGATCGGGGTGCCTTTGGGCCAGCCCATCATTTCCTGCGCCAGGTCCTGCGTGTTGAGCGTCGCGCCCGGGATTCGAGCCAACGCCCACTCTTGCTCGGTGCGCACGTCGATCAAACGGGGCGGGGTCTTGCCTTGCACCATCGCGGCGACGTCAACGGGGCTGATCTGCAGTTGCCGATCGGTCTGCTCGGCCTGCTCGATGAAGGCGATGACCTCGTCGAGATCATTGATGTTGTGGCTGTGCGCGACCTTCTCGAGGATGTCCCCGGGCTCATATCCGCAGCTGTTACATCCGCCGATGTGGTAACGACGAAACAGAGCACGCTGCGCGCTCGGATAGGCATCAAGGACCTCTTGCATCGTGCTGCGCCTGGTAATTTTCGCGGTGGCTTGCAACGCGCTCTCCTCGTGCTGGCAGTTCCTCTCGGAACGATAGCATAGTTAGGAAAGTGTATTATTTCTTAAGTGACGAGCAGACCCAAGCGACTGCATGGCGGGGAAACCCGGGCTGTGGCGAACAGACCACCGGGGACAGGCCGACCGGCAGGCGCGCGACTTCACGAACCGGCGCTATGGCCATGGCGCATGGCCGACGGGTTCGAACGCAGGAAGAGCTGCCATCGGCGGCTGATGACCGTTGCACTGGCCACTGTTTGTCATGGCGAGGAAGCGATTACCCACTTTGCAGGCGTAATCCATTGCTCATGCGTGGGGTCACCCGGTGCAGGCCCTCCGCTGCCCTCCTGCGTAGCGCGAAGCACGACCGGGGCGGTCGCCCAGCAGGATCGCTCAGGTGCTGCACGGCAGACTACGGGGTTCCCTTCGATCCCGGTTCGTCGGGTCGTTCGGTGATGTGATAGGCG
Source organism: Luteimonas sp. (assembly GCA_039919355.1). Classification (GTDB taxonomy): domain Bacteria; phylum Pseudomonadota; class Gammaproteobacteria; order Xanthomonadales; family Xanthomonadaceae; genus Cognatiluteimonas. The sequence continues at coordinate 1,800 of JBDSFV010000189.1, forward strand.
CAGCACCTGTCTCCCGAGAGGATGTGCTCCACCCGGTCTACGTTGACGTCGTCACCCAGTAGGGCACGAAAGAGCGACAGCTCGCTGCCGCACAACTTCGGACAGACGCGCGCTGCGTCCGCGATGGCACAGTGGTTTTCGACGAACTCGATCGTTCCGTTGCGCCCTCGTCTCCACTCGGCCATATACCCTTCCTCGCACCGTATCCGGGCAAGGGTGGCCACGCGCTCCTCGATGGGCGTACCCGGACCGGGCATCCGCGCGCCGTAACTCTGGGCCTGCTGTCGGGTCCTCTCCTGGGTCAGACGTTCGAGGCCTTGTTCGCCGAAGGCACCCTGGATGGCCTGGAGCATCCCGACGGCGAGCTCCGCGTGGCCGTCGGAAAACCGCTCATTCGCCTTGGGCGTCAGCCGCCACCTGCGGGCGGGGCGGCCAACCTCACGCCGTTCGATCGTGAAGTCGACGAGCTTCTCTGCCTCCAGGACGGCCAGATGCTGGCGAACCGCCATCGTGGTGACGCCCAGCTCGCTGCTCATGCGTGCTGCAGTCTGCGGGCCCTTCGTCTTCAGCAGGAAGAGGACCCGTTCCCGGCCGGAGCCGCGAGGGTCGGAGATTGGGCCCGTAGCGTTCACAGCAACCTCCTACTTTCGCAAGTTTGAAAATTTCATGCTTTACAAATAAAGTCAAGGTCTTACTTCAGTGCTTTTGCTCTGGCTTTGATCTGACGAAATGATGAACGAGCCAAAGAGTAACGACGATGATCTGTACAAGGGTGCGTTGGCAGCCTGCAACTCAGGAGCCAGCGGCCACGGCGGCCTCTTATTGGTTTGAACTTGAAGTCGGGATCATCCAGGCACGGTCGCCGTGAGCGCTCGTGCGCCAGATCTTCAGAAATTTACAGCAGCGACAATGGGGTAAGTCTGATCGGCTGTTTTTTTACATGAATCCCTTCCGACCCTCTACATGCGCGTTATGGCGGCCACAACAGACGCGCCTCTATGCGGCCTCGCGATGCACCACGACGAGTTGCACCGCGTCGCCGCCACGGTAGTCGTCCGGTTCGAGTCGATACGCCAGCCGCAGGCGCGGCGCCGGCGGTTCGCCGTGCCAGCCGCCGAATTCGATGGCATTGAGCCGCTGTCCAGCGAGCGCCAGCTCGAGCTTGAGGTGTCGTTCGCCGGCCACGCGCCAGTCGAGCACTTCGAACTCGCCATCGAACAGCGGTTCCGGATAGCCCTGCCCCCACGGCCCGCCATCGCGCAAGGCTTCGGCGCTGGCACGAGTGAATTCCTGCGGCAACAGTTCGCCATCGCTGACGATTTCGGCCTGCAGCAGCGCTGGATCGAGCAGCCGCTGGACGGTCCGGCGCAGCGCCGTCTCGAAACGAGGCAGCACGTCCAGGGCAAGGCTCAGGCCGGCCGCCATCGCATGTCCGCCGAACCTGCCGATCAGCCCCGGATGCGCGGCATCGATCGTCGCCAGCACGTCGCGGATATGCAGGCCCGGAATCGACCGCGCCGATCCACGCAGCAGCGTACTTCCCGGCTCGGCTGGTGCGAATGCGACCGCGGGGCGATGCAGGCGCTCCTTGAGCCTGGAGGCCACCAGCCCGACCACGCCCGGATGCCATTGCGCATCGAACAGGCACAGCACCGCCGGCACATCGCTTCCATCGAGCGTCACCCGCGCAAGCGCGACATCGGCGTCCTCTGTCATCTGTTGCTGCACCGCGCGACGCTCGCGGTTGATCTGGTTGAGCATCGAAGCGATGTCGCGTGCGTGGCCCAGGTCGTCGCTGAGCAGACATTCGATGCCGAGTGCCATGTCCTCGAGCCGGCCGGCGGCATTGATGCGCGGTGCGACGCCGAAGCCGATGTCGGCCGCAGTCAGCGTGCGTGGATCGCGACCTGAAACCTCGATCAATGCGCGCAGGCCGGGGCAGCCCTGCCCTGCCCGCAGCCGGCGCAATCCTGCCGCGACCAGTGCGCGATTGTTGGCATCGAGCGGAACGAGATCGGCCACGGTGCCGACCGCAACCAGGTCGAGCAGCACCGACACGTCGGGTTCGCTGCCTGCGAACGTACCGGCCTCACGCAAATGCCGGCGCAACGCCAGCAGCACATAGAACATCACGCCGACGCCGGCCAGCATCTTGCTGGGAAAGGCATCGCCGGGCAGGTTCGGATTGACGATCGCATCCGCCACAGGGAGCGTCTGCCCCGGCAGGTGATGGTCGGTGACCAGCACCTGCCAGCCGTGCGATTTCGCAGCCGCGATGCCGGCATGGCAGGCAATGCCATGGTCGACCGTGACCAGCAACTCCGGTTGCAGCGCGGCGAGATCGTCGACCAGGCCCGGCGACAATCCGTAACCGTGGACGATGCGGTTGGGGACCGCGGGCGAGACGCGACGGGCACCGAGCATCCGCAGCCCGCGCACGCCGACCGCGCAGGCGGTGGCGCCGTCGCAGTCGAAATCGCCGACCACGACGATGTGGCGATCCTGCGCGATCGCCTCGGCGAGCAGCCGGGTAGCGGCATCCAGTCCGCCGAGCGAGTCCGGTGGCAGCAGCTGCGCCAGTCGCGGCTGCGCCTGCTCGGGGGTGAACGCGCCGCGGGCTGCATGGATGCGCTGCAACAGTGGCGGAACATGCGCCGGCCACTGGCCGGGTGCGGGCGTTTCGCGGCGGCGGATCGTCCTCGTCGCGGTCATGCCGGCTCCGGATCGTTGCCGATGCCGCTCCGGGATGTGTCCAATGCGGCCCGCGGTTTGCGCCAGAAGCGCCAGCGCTGGCGGCGCTCGAGCCGGAAGCCGCCGCCATCGGCGAAGTCGAGCAGCAGTCGTTCGAGCCTGCCGCCTTGCAGAGCAGTGATGGCCGGCATCAGCCAGTCGTGCGCCAGCGAGGCGGCATCATGCGATGTCCGCAAGTCGATCAGGGCATCGCCTTGCGTCAGCTCGAATCGCGGCGACTGCACGGATAACTGCACGCTCGCGGCCGCAGCCAGTGCACGCAGGACGCACTCTTCCGATTGGACCCAAGCATGTGCCGTCGCAACATGATCAGGCAATATGCCTCCGCCCCAGAACCACAGCGAGTTCACCGGCGGCCTGCCGGCGGCGGCGCGTTGCGCATTCCAGGGATGGTTATGCAGTAGCACCTGTGCTTCGCTCAGCAACGCGCGCCAGCGGCGCCCGGTACCCCCTTCCCCTTCGCCCCCCTGCGGCAGGTGGTCGAAGAGATCGGCGCCAAGCGCTTCCGCCGGCTCCGCGAAAATCGGCAATTCCACCTCGCGCGGCAGCCGCAGGTACCAGCGCGACGGCACCGGTGCATCGATCAGGAAACCGGCATCGCCGAACAGCGGCCGCAACGCCGGCAGGAGCGCGTCGACATCCTGTTGCGTCAGCTGCAGGGCATCGCCACAGGCCAGCAGGCGCACGCCGTTGATGTCGGGGCGCACCCATGCGGGATCGGCGCGCAGCCATGCCGACAGCGCGGCGTCGCCGGCATCGGATTGCCGTGTCAGCGATGCGATCGGCCAGCCATGCGGCAACAGTTCGAAATGACGCAACAGTTGCGCACGCTCGCCAGGAACGGCGTCGGGCATGCGATCGGCGCGACCGAGTGCAGCGGCGACCGGCGTGGGCAACGGCTGCCCCGTGAAACACGCGCGTGGCGGAAGCAGCAGCGTCGCCTTCGCCATGGCAGGCTCAGGCTTCGTAACGGACGCCGATGATCTCGTACTCGCGTTGCCCGGCCGGCGCGTCGATGGTGACCACGTCGCCCTCGTGCTTGCCGATCAGCGCGCGCGCCAGCGGCGAGGAAATCGCGATCAGGCCCTGCTTGATGTCGGCCTCGAGGTCGCCAACGATCTGGTATCGGGTTTCATCGCCGTTGTCGGCGTCGGCCAGTTCGACCGCGGCGCCGAACACGACACGGGAACCCGCGTTCAACGTGGCGACGTCGATTACCTGCGCATGCGACAACTCCGTCTCGAGCAGCTTGATGCGGCCCTCGATGAAGCTTTGCTGATCGCGCGCGGCGTGGTATTCGGCGTTCTCCTTGAGGTCGCCATGCGCACGCGCTTCCGCGATCGCGGCGATCACCGCCGGCCGCTTGGTGGATTTCAATTCTTCGAGTTCGGCACGCAGGCGTTGCGCGCCTTTTACGGTCAACGGCGCTCTCATCGGTGTGCTCTCATGCCTGGTGCTCCAGTTCCTTGTGGAGTTCCTGCAGCGACCATACCGGGCCGCTGTCGCGGTAGTCGAGCGAGTGCAGCAACGCCTTCGCCCCAGCAATCGTGGTCGAATAGGTGACGCGCTGCTGCAACGCCTCGCGCCGGATCGAGAACGAGTCGGCGATCGCCTGCCGGCCCTCGGTCGTGTTGACGATATACACGATCTCGCCGTTCTTGATCAGGTCGACGATGTGCGGCCGGCCTTCGATCACCTTGTTGATGTGCTCGCATGGCAGGTCGTGCTGGCGCAGCCACTTCGCCGTGCCGCTGGTGGCGACCAGCGCGTAACCGCGGCGGATGAGGTCGTGCGCCACCGGCAACAGGCGTCCCTTGTCCGGATCGCGCACCGAAAGGAACGCCTTGCCGAGGCCGGGGGCCTTGATGTTGGCGGCTTCCTCGGCACGCGCGAAGGCGGCGCCGAAACTGCGGCCGACGCCCATGACCTCGCCGGTCGAACGCATCTCCGGCCCGAGGATCGGATCGACGCCCTGGAACTTGGCGAACGGGAAGATCGCCTCCTTGACCGAGAAATACCCGGGCACGATCTCCTCGGTCGTGCCCTGCTCGGCCAGGCTCTTGCCGGCCATGCAGCGCGCGGCGATCTTGGCCAGCGGCCGGCCGGTCGCCTTGGACACGAACGGCACCGTGCGCGAGGCGCGCGGGTTCACTTCCAGCAGGAAGATCTTGTCGTCGCCGTTGTTGTCGGCCTGGACCGCGAACTGCGTGTTCATCAGGCCGACCACGTTGAGGGCCTTCGCCAACGCCACCACCTGCTCGCGAAGCTGGGCCTGGGTCTTGGGCGACAGCGAGTACGGCGGCAGCGAGCACGACGAGTCGCCCGAATGCACGCCGGCTTCCTCGATGTGCTCCATCACGCCGCCGATCAGCACATTGCCGTCCTTGTCGGCGATCACGTCGACGTCGACCTCGACCGCGTTGTCGAGGAAGCGGTCGAGCAGCACCGGCGAGTCATTGGATACCTTGACTGCGTCGTGGATGTAGCGCGACAGGTCGGCGTCGGAATGCACCACTTCCATCGCGCGGCCGCCGAGCACGTAGCTCGGGCGTACCACCAGCGGATAGCCGATCTCGCGCGCGAGCGTGATGGCCTCGTCGGGATTGCGCGCAGTGCGGTTCGACGGCTGCGCCAGACCGAGCCTGGTTACCAGCTGCTGGAAGCGTTCGCGATCCTCCGCTAGGTCGATCGAATCCGGCGAGGTGCCGATGATCGGCACACCATTGGCTTCCAGGGCCTGCGCCAGCTTCAGCGGCGTCTGCCCGCCGTATTGCACGATCACGCCCCTGGGTTGCTCGACCTCGACGATCTCGAGCACATCCTCCAGTGTCAGCGGTTCGAAGTAGAGCCGGTCGGAAGTGTCGTAATCGGTCGACACGGTCTCCGGATTGCAGTTGACCATGATGGTTTCGTAGCCATCCTCGCGCAGCGCGAGCGCGGCATGCACGCAGCAGTAGTCGAACTCGATGCCTTGCCCGATCCGGTTGGGGCCGCCTCCGAGCACGATGATCTTGTCGCGGCTGGTCGGCTGCGCCTCGCATTCGTCCTCGTAGGTCGAATACAGGTAGGCGGTGGTGGTCGCGAACTCGGCCGCGCACGAATCCACGCGCTTGTACACCGGACGCACGCCGAAGGCCTTGCGCAGCACGCGCACCGCCGACTCGCTGGTGCCGGTGAGCTGGGCCAGGCGCGCATCGGAGAAGCCCTTGCGCTTGAGCGCGCGCAGACGCCTGGCGTCGAGCGCATCCAGGCCGGTGGTGGCGACTTCGGCCTCGATCGCGACCAGTTCCTCGATCTGGTCGAGGAACCAAGGGTCGACGAACGACAGCGCATGCACGTCCTCCACGCTCATCCCGGCGCGGAAGGCATCGCCGAGATAGAACACGCGCTCCGGGCCGGCTTCCTTGACTTCGCGACGCAGGGTCGCGAGATCCGCTTCGTCGGCGAGGTCGAGCCCGGTCGGATCGAGTCCGACCTTGCCGGTCTCCAGGCTGCGCAGCGCCTTCTGCAGCGATTCCTGGAAGGTGCGGCCGATCGCCATCACCTCGCCGACCGACTTCATCTGCGTGGTCAGGCGCGCATCGGCGGCCGGGAACTTCTCGAACGCGAAGCGCGGGATCTTGGTGACGACGTAATCGATGCTCGGCTCGAACGAAGCCGGCGTCAGCCCGCCGGTGATCTCGTTCTTCAATTCGTCCAGCGTGTAGCCGACCGCGAGCTTGGCCGCGACCTTGGCGATCGGGAAACCGGTCGCCTTGGATGCCAGCGCCGAGGAACGCGAGACGCGTGGGTTCATCTCGATGACGACCACGCGCCCGGTCTGCGCATTGATGCCGAACTGGACGTTGGAACCACCAGTGTCGACACCGATCTTGCGCAGCACCGCAATCGAGGCATCGCGCAGGCGCTGGTATTCCTTGTCGGTCAGCGTCTGCGCCGGCGCCACGGTGATCGAGTCGCCGGTATGCACGCCCATCGGGTCGAGGTTCTCGATCGAGCAGACGATGATGCAGTTGTCCCCGGTGTCGCGGACCACCTCCATCTCGAATTCCTTCCAGCCCAGCACCGATTCCTCGACCAGCACTTCGCTGGTGGGCGACAGCTCGAGGCCGCGGGTGACGATCTCGATCAGCTCCTCGCGGTTGTAGGCGATGCCACCGCCGCTGCCACCGAGGGTGAAGCTGGGACGGATGATGGTCGGGTAGCCGACCGTCACCTGGATCTCGATCGCCTGCTCCAGCGAGCGCGCGACTTCCGCCTTGGGACAATCCAGCCCGATCTCGGCCATCGCAATGCGGAACAGCTCACGGTCCTCGGCCATGCGGATCGCATCGCGCGAGGCGCCGATCAGCTCGACGCCGTACTGCTCCAGCACGCCGTGGTCGGCCAGCTCGAGCGCACAGTTCAGTGCGGTCTGCCCGCCCATCGTCGGCAGCAGCGCATCAGGCCTCTCCTTGGCGATGATCTTCTCGACCGTCTTCCAGTTGATCGGCTCGATGTAGACCGCGTCGGCCATGTCCGGGTCGGTCATGATCGTGGCCGGGTTCGAATTCACCAGCACCACGCGGTAACCCTCGTCGCGCAATGCCTTGCACGCCTGCGCGCCAGAGTAGTCGAACTCGCAGGCCTGGCCGATCACGATCGGTCCGGCGCCGATGATCAGTATGGTCTGGATGTCGGTGCGCTTTGGCATGTCAGCGCGCCTCCATCAGCGCAATGAAGCGATCGAACAGCGGCGCCACGTCATGCGGGCCCGGACTCGCCTCAGGATGCCCCTGGAACGAGAACGCGGGCGCATCGGTCAGCTCGATGCCCTGGTTGCTGCCGTCGAACAGCGAACGGTGCGTCACCCGCGCGTTGGCCGGCAGCGATGCCACGTCCACTGCAAAACCGTGGTTCTGGCTGGTGATCAGCACCTGCCCCGTCTCGCGATCGAGCACCGGATGGTTGGCGCCGTGATGGCCGAACTTCATCTTGAGCGTACGGCCGCCCGCCGCCAGGCCCAGCAGCTGATGACCGAGGCAGATGCCGAACGTGGGGATACCCGCCGCGATGATCTCGCGGATGGCCGCCACCGCGTAGTCGCAGGGTTCCGGGTCGCCGGGGCCGTTGGACAGGAACACGCCGTCGGGCTGCATCGCCAGTACGTCGCGCGCGGGTGTCTGCGCCGGCACCACGGTCACGGCGCAGCCGCGTGCCGCCAGCATCCGCAGGATGTTGAACTTGACCCCGTAGTCATAGGCGACGACGCGGAAACGCGGCGCGCCCATCGCGCTGTAGCCAATGTTGAGGTCCCAGCCGGCCTGCGACCATTCGTACGGCGCCGTGCAGGAGACGACCTTGGCGAGATCCTGTCCCGCCATCGATGGCGCCGCGCGCGCCCTGGCCAGCGCCTGTACCGCATCGGCGCCGGCCCCGGCCACGATGCAGCCGTTCTGCGCGCCCCTTTCGCGCAGGATGCGCGTCAACCTGCGCGTATCAAGGTCGGCGATGCCGACGACGTTGCTGGCCTGAAGGTACGCGGCGAGGTCCTGCACGGAACGCCAGCTCGACACGAACCGCGGCAGGTCGCGGATCACCAGGCCCGCCGCATAAACGCGTGCGGACTCGATGTCCTGCAGATTAACGCCTACATTGCCCACATGCGGATACGTGAGCGTGACGATCTGGCCCGCATACGAGGGGTCGGTCAGGATTTCCTGGTAGCCCGTCATGCTGGTGTTGAACACCACTTCGCCGACCGTGCTGC
>JBDSFV010000190.1:0-18968 GCA_039919355.1 Luteimonas sp.
ACCCTTTGCAATGACACGGTAACCGCGTGCAAAAACGCATCCTGATCGTCGACGACGAGCCCGCGATCCGCGAAATGGTCGCGTTCGCGCTGCGCAAGGGCGATTACGAGCCAGCACACGCCGGCGATGCGCGCGAGGCGCAGACCGCGATCGCCGATCGCGTTCCGGACCTGATCCTGCTCGACTGGATGCTGCCCGGCACCAGCGGCCTGGAGCTGGCCCGGCGCTGGCGTCGCGATCCCCTCACCCGCGAGGTGCCGATCATCATGCTGACCGCGCGCGGCGAGGAGAACGACCGCGTCGGCGGGCTCGAAGCCGGCGTCGACGACTACGTGGTCAAGCCCTTCTCCGCGCGCGAGCTGCTCGCCCGCATTCGCGCCGTCATGCGGCGTTCGCGCGACGACGAGGACGGCAGCATCAGCGTCGGCCGCTTGCGCATCGACGGCGCTGCGCATCGCGTGTTCGCACGCAGCGACGGCGCCGACCAGCCGGTGCCGATCGGCCCGACCGAATACCGCCTGCTGCATTTCTTCATGACCCATCCAGAGCGCGTCTACAGCCGCTCGCAACTGCTCGACCACGTCTGGGGCGGCAGTGTCTACGTCGAGGAGCGTACCGTCGACGTGCACATCCGCCGCCTGCGCAGGACGCTGGAACCGAGCCGGGTCGACAACATGGTGCATACCGTGCGCGGCGCGGGTTACCGCTTCTCGGCCGCGGTCTAAACTGAGGGCGCATGTCTCTCCGCGCCCGCAATGCCTGGTTCAAGACGCTCGGCCAGCTGGCGCTGGTATTGGCGGCCGCGCTCGTCGTCGGCCTGCTGGTCGGCCAGCCATGGCCGGTGCTCACCGTGACCGCGCTCGGTGTGGTCGCCTGGCACTACTGGAAACTGCGCGGCGTGCTGCTGCGACTGACCACGCGTCAGAGGCTGGAACCGCCACAGGGTGACGGCGTCTGGAACGAGCTCGATCGCCTGCTGCATCGCGGCCAGACCGAGATGCGCGGGCGCAAGCGGCGCCTGCTCGACATGCTGCGCGCCTACCGCGCCGCCGCCGCTGCGCTACCCGATGCCGTGGTCGTGGTCGAACGCAACAGCCAGCGCATCCTCTGGTTCAACGAGGCGGCAACCGCGCTGCTCGGCCTGCGCTATCCGCGCGACATCGACGCCCCCCTCGGGGAACGCCTGCAACCACTGCCCATCGCGCACTGGCTGGCGTCCGGCCGCAACGCCGAACCGCTGATGGACGTGGCCTCGCCGGTCGCCGCAGAGACCCGCCTCAACCTGCGCCTGATCCCGTATTCCGACGAGCTCTGGCTGCTGGTCGCGCGCGACGTCAGCAAGCTGATGCGGCTGGAACAGATGCGCCGCGACTTCGTCGCCAACGTCTCGCACGAGTTGCGCACGCCTCTGACCGTGGTGCACGGCTACCTCGAGATGCTCGATCCGGCCGACCAACCGGACTGGGCGCCGATGCTGGCCGAGATGCAACGGCAATCGCAACGCATGACGCAGCTGGTCGAGGACCTGCTGACGCTGTCGCGGCTGGAAGCGCAGGACGCACTGGTCGACGAGAGCGTGACGATGGCCTCGGTGCTGGCGACGCTCAGGCGCGAAGCCGAGGCGCTGAGCCAGAAGCGTCACGACATCGTGGTCGAGGATGCGGCGCAGGTCGACCTGTGGGGCTCGGCCAAGGAGCTGCACAGCGCCTTCTCCAACCTGGTCAGCAATGCGGTGCGCTACACGCCCGCCGGCGGCAGCATCGCGATCTGCTTCGCGCGCGATGCCGACGATGGCGCGGTACTGTCGGTGCAGGACAGCGGTTACGGCATCCCCGCCGCGCACCTGCCGCGGATCACGGAACGTTTCTACCGCGTCTCCACCAGCCGTTCGCGCGAGAGCGGCGGTACCGGCCTGGGGCTGTCGATCGTCAAGCACGTGCTGGGCCTGCACCAGGCGCGGCTGGAGATCAAGAGCGAGGTCGGCCGCGGCAGCCTGTTCTCCTGCCATTTCGGCCCCGAGCGCGTGCATCCGCGCGAGCAGTCGACCCGGAGCACCGCGTGACCCCATCGCCAGCCAAGCCGCCACGCAAACGTTCCGCAAAAAGCCTTGCGGCAACCGCGCCGGAAGTTGCGGTTCCGGCACGGCACGACGATCCGCTGCGCGACCCCGCGCTGTATTTCAACCGCGAACTGTCGCAGCTGAATTTCAACTTCCGCGTGCTGGCGCAGGCGCAGGACCCGGCGGTGCCGCTGCTGGAGCGGCTGCGCTACCTGTGCATCTCGTGTACCAACCTCGACGAGTTCTTCGAGATCCGCGCCGCGACCGTGCGCCACGCGCAGGATTTCGGCATGCCGGTCGCCGCCGACGGGCTGTCTCCGGCGACCGTGCTCAAGCGCATCCATGACCGCGCCGCGAATCTGGTCGACGCACAGTACCGCTGCTGGAACGAGATATTGCGTCCGGCGCTGAACGACGCCGGCGTGCGCGTGTTCGCGCGCGACAGCTGGAATGCGAAACAGACGCGCTGGCTGCGCGCCTATTTCCGCGACGAGATCATGCCGGTGCTGTCGCCGCTCGGCCTGGATCCGGCGCACCCATTCCCGAAGATCCTGAACAAGTCGCTCAACATCGTCGTGGTACTGAAAGGCAAGGACGCGTTCGGCCGCGCCGGGCACCTTGCGATCGTGCGCGCGCCGCGCTCGCTGCCGCGCATCATCCAGCTGCCTTCGAGGGTATCGGGCGGCGAGCACGACTTCGTGTTCCTGTCGGCGGTGCTGTCGGCGTTCGTCGATGAATTGTTCCCGGGGATGGAGGTCAAGGGCGCCTACCAGTTCCGCGTCACCCGAAACTCCGAGCTGATCGTCGACGAGGAGGAAGTCGAGAACCTCGCCCTCGCCCTGCGCGACGAACTGATCGGCCGCGGCTACCTGCGCGCGATGCGGCTGGAGATCGCCGAGAACTGTCCGAAGCCGATCGTGCGCACGCTGCTGGAGAACTTCGAGCTGCCGGAGAACGCGGTCTACCGCATCAACGGCCCGGTCAACCTCAACCGCGTGATCCAGGTCTACGACCTGGTGCAGCGCCCGGAACTGAAATACGCGCCGTTCCAGCCGCGCGGGCTGCGCGATACCGATGCGATCTTCGAGCGCATCGACGACGGCGACGTGCTGCTGCACCATCCCTTCGACGCCTTCACCCCGGTGCTGGAACTGATCCGCCAAGCCGCGGAAGACCCGAACGTGCTGGCGATCAAGCAGACCCTGTACCGCACCGGCCGCGAGTCGCAGATCGTCGAGCACCTGGTGCAGGCCGCGCGCAACGGCAAGGATGTGACCGTGGTGGTCGAGCTGCGCGCGCGCTTCGACGAGGAGGCCAACCTGGGCTTCGCCGACCGCCTGCAGCAGGCAGGAGTGCAGGTGGTGTACGGCGTGGTCGGCTACAAGACCCACGCCAAGATGCTGCTGATCGTCCGCCGCGAAGGTCGCAAACTGCGCCGCTACGTGCACCTGGGCACCGGCAACTACCACGCCGGCACTGCGCGCGGCTACACCGACATCGGCCTGATCACCGCCGATGCCGACATCGGCAGCGACGTCCACCAGATCTTCCAGCAGGTGTCCGCACTGGCGCCGGCGGTCAAGCTCCGGCGATTGCTGCAATCGCCGTTCACCCTGCACGCCGCGGTGCTGGCGAAGATCGAGCGCGAGGCCCGGCATGCGCGCGCTGGCAAGGCCGCGCGGATCGTCGCCAAGATGAATGCGCTCAACGAGCCACAAGTGGTGCGTGCGTTGTACGCCGCCTCGCAGGCCGGCGTGCACATCGACCTGATCGTGCGCAGCGCGTGCACGCTGCGCCCTGGCGTGCCGGGCGTGTCCGACAACATTCGCGTGCGCTCGATCGTCGGCCGTTTCCTCGAGCACAGCAGCGTCTACTGGTTCGGCAACGACGGCGATCCCGAGCTGTACTGTGCCAGCGCCGACTGGCTGGAGCGCAACCTGCTGCGTCGGGTCGAGACCTGCTTCCCGATCCTCGATGCGGAGCTCGCCACCCGGGTGAAGGAAGAAGCGCTGGACAACTACCTCGCCGACAACCTCAACGCGTGGGAACTGCAGTCCGACGGCACCTACCTGCACCTCGCACCCGACGCCGACACGATGCCGCACTCGGCGCAAGCCACGCTGCTGGCAAGGTTCTGCGCATGAACGACACCCGGCGGTCGGTCGCTTCCGCCGCGCTGCCCTTGCAGGACGGCGACCTGATGGCCGCGATCGACCTCGGCTCCAACAGCTTCCACATGGTGGTGGCGCGTTACGTGCTCGGGCAGTTGCGGGTGGTCGACCGGCTGCGCGAGATGGTGCGCCTGGCCGAAGGCCTCGACGACAAGCGCGGTCTCAGGCCCGAGGTTCGCCAACGCGCGCTGGAATGCCTGTCGCGCTTCGGCCAGCGCCTGGGCGACATCCCGCCGCAGCGCGTGCGCGCGATCGCCACCAATACCGTCCGGCAACTCGCGGCGCCGCAAGGGTTCCTGGTGCCGGCGGAAACCGCGCTCGGCCACGCGATCGAAGTCGTCTCCGGCCGCGAGGAGGCGCGCCTGGTCTATCTGGGCGTCGCCCACGCGCAGCCGCCGAAACCCGACCAGCTGCGGCTGGTGATCGACATTGGCGGCGGCTCCACCGAATGCATCATCGGGACCGGATTCGACGCGCTCGAACGCGAAAGCCTGCAGGCCGGCTGCGTCGCCAGTACGCGCCGTTTCTTCGGCGACGGCAAACTGTCGAAGAAACGCTGGAAAGACGCGCTGACCGAAGTCACCGCCGAGTTCCAGCAGTTCGCCGGGGTCTATCGCGGCCTGGGCTGGGACGAAGCGCTCGGCTCGTCCGGCACCAACAAGGCGATCGCCGAGATCTGCGCGGCGATGAAGCTGACCAAGGGCGCGATCACCGCCGAGGCGCTGCCGCAGGTGCGCGACCGCCTGCTCGCCGCCGGCAGGATCGACGACATCGACCTGCCCTCGCTCTCGGCCGAACGCCGGCCGATCATCGCCGGCGGCATCCTCGTGCTGGAGGCCTCGTTCGATGCGCTCGGCCTCAAGCGCATGGCGGTGAGCAAGGCGGCGCTGCGCGAAGGCGTGCTGTACGACATGCTCGGCCGCGGCAGCGACGCGGACCCGCGCGACACCTCGGTGCAGGCGTTGATCCAGCGTTACGGCATCGACACCGTGCAGGCCGCGCGCGTGGAAGCGACCGTGCTGCACCTGTTCGAACGCGTCGCGCCTGCCTGGCGCCTCGACCCCGACGATCGCCTGATGCTGGCGTGGGCCGCGCGCCTGCACGAACTCGGCCTCGCCATCGCCCACAGCCAGTACCAGGTACACGGCGCCTACGTGCTGGCGCACTCCGACATCGCCGGATTCTCGCAACAGGAACAGCGGGTACTGGCAGCGCTGGTGCGCACACACCGCCGCGGCATTCCGAAGTCGGCGTTCGACGCGCTGCCCGACCGCCTGCTCGCCGGCACCCGCCACGCCGCCGCGCTGCTGCGCCTGACCGTGCTGCTGCACCGTTCGCACGAGCCCGACGCCCTCCCGGACCTGCAACTGGTCGCCGACGGCGACACCCTGACACTGTCGTTGCCGAAACGCTGGCTCGAAGCGCGTCCGCTGCTGCGCGCCGACCTCGCCGGCGAGACCGGCGATTTCGCGGGACTTGGCATCGTGTTGAGGCTCGACGCCTCCTGAGAGCGTCATCCCCGCGTAATCGCGCCGCACTGGCCTGAAGGCCTCGCTGCACCTGGCCGCGACCGTGATCGGCATCGCGCTCGCCAGCCTGTCGCTGTGGCTGGTGCCGGGCGTGTCGCTGTTCGCCTGAGCGGTTGTCGTACAAGCGATTGCATCCGCCACACGTAAACTGTGGCGATGAACTACCGCCATGCCTTCCATGCCGGCAACCACGCCGACGTGCTCAAGCACGTGGTGCTGCTGGCGCTGTGCGATGCGCTCACGCGCAAGCCGGCGCCGTGCTTCGCGCTGGATACCCATGCCGGACGTGGGCTGTATGCGCTCGACGGCAGTTCGGCGCAGCGCACCGGCGAGGCAACCGGTGGCATCGGACGATTACTGGCCGAATCGCCGAAGCAAGCGGCGATCGCCCGTTACCTGTCCGCGATCAAGGCCTGTCGTGCGGCGCATGGCCCGGCGTCGTATCCCGGCTCGCCGTGGCTGCTGGCGCATGCGCTGCGCGCCGAGGATCGTATTGCCGCCTGCGAGCTGCAGCCCGAGGAAGCCGCGGCGCTGAAGGCCAATCTCGGCGGCGACCCGCGGGTCGCGGTGCATGCCCGCGACGGCTACGCCGCGATCAAGGCGCTGTTGCCGCCCAAGCTCATTAAAGCCGGGATCGGCGCGCGGAAGTTCGGCCGCGGGCTGGTGCTGGTCGATCCGCCGTACGAGGCGCAACTGGACGAATTCGATACCGTCATCAGCGCACTGCGCGAGGCGCTATCGCGCTGGCCGCAGGCGAGCTGTGCGTTGTGGTATCCGATCAAGCAGCGGCGTGCGCTGCACCCATTCCTGCGCCGCGCCGCGGCGTTGCCGGCGAAATCCGTGTTGCTCGCCGAACTGCTGGTGCGCGCCGACGACTCCCCGCTGCGGCTCAACGGCAGCGGCATGTTGCTGCTCAACCCGCCGTGGCAGCTCGATGCGGAGCTGGCGTCGGCGCTCGACCGCCTGCGCGACGCGCTCGGCGAGCCGGGTGCCTCGTCGCGGCTTGAATGGCTGCGGCAGGCAAGCTGAGTGTTTGTGTAGCGCCTGGTTTGCAGGTGCCGCGGCAGAGCCAGTGCCGCCTTGTGTCAGCCACCCACCTGCACGGGCGCGGTATCGGGCTCGAAGAAACTCCAGCGCACTTCTGGAAACCGCTGTTTCAGCTCGCGCTCGATCCGGTCCATGTGCAGCACCTGCGACGCGAGCGTCTGTTCGCCATCCATCTGCACCTGTGCCGACAGCATCACGTCACTGCCAAGCTGCAGGGTGATCAGCTGCGTGTCCCGGAAGGCCGGGATCAGAGTTCCGGCTGACTTCCATGACCCGCGCCGAAAGCCACGCTTCTAGCTGCCGCTACAGATCACTCGAGTAGTCCGACAAGCTGGTAGCAGATCGGTATGGGATCATGTTCTACAACTACCGGCGCCCCATCAGGCGTTGGGAATGAAAACCTCCGCTGAGGCGTAATGCTTTAGCGGCCAGACCTGAGCAAAAAGGGCCGGGTCATTACACCTCTGCGAAAAGGTCCTGCTTCGCCGCTTGGCTGACGGCCACTACGGCAGGATGCGTCAGCCGACGCTCCAGCGAGATGGCGTAGTACCTGACCATGAGTTCATCGGCGCGGCCAACGATTTCGACGCCGTACTGATGCTGCACTTCTTCGGCTATAACTGCAGGCGTTGGGAAAATGCCGGCGCCCGCCTGTCCGAATTCCTTCATCAGTGCGGTGTCGTCAAACTCGCCGATGATGCGCGGCTGAATCTGGTGCTCGCGGAGCCAGCGGTCCAACGGTCCCCGCACCGCCGCACTGCCTCCCGGGATCAGCAAGGGCGCCCCGTCCAGGGAGCGTGGAAAATCCGCTCGATAGCGCGCAGCCAGCGACGGCACCGCGCAAAAAGCCACCCCGGAACGCCCGAGTTCATGGCTGTAGCCCTTGACGCCCAACTCGTGGGGCAGTGGTCGATCGGCGATCACCAGGTCGAGCCTGTGAATGGCCAGTTCCGCGAACAGCCGCTCCAGCTTGTCTTCCTGACAAATGAGGTGTACCGGCTCGGTCAGGCGCATCGCAGGCGCCAGCAGCCGGTAGGCGATGGACTTGGGAACCACATCAGCCACGCCTACCCGGAACAGCAGATCACCCCCTTGGGGACGATCGCGCAACAGCGCTTCCAGTTCCTTGCCGATCTGGAAGATCTCGTCGGCGTGCGACAGCGCGAGCTTTCCTGCCGCCGTGAGCTCAAGGCGCCTTCCCGCACGCCGGAACAGGTTGGTTCCTAATGCTCGTTCCAGTTCCCCGAGCTGACCACTGATGGTCTGCGGGGTGAGGTGCAGCCGCTCTGCGGTGCGCGCGATGCTCCCGGCCTTGGCGACGTTCCAGAAATAGTAAAGATGTTTGTAGTTCAGCACTGCCGATACACTCTCTATCAGTTTTTTACGATTAACTCACACATATTATTCGATTTTTCTTGATGTAATGGCAAGTCCAGACTTGCTGAGACCAGCGTCCATTTCCAGGCAGGCAGGGCCCGAAAGAGGAAACATGCAGATCGACATTCAGGCACTCAACTTCACACTGACCGACGGTCTGCATGCACGCGTGGAACATCGGTTGCGCTTAGCCCTGACCCGGTTTCAGGACCAGATAGGCGGAATCAGCGTGCGCCTCTCAGACATCAATGGCCCCAAGGGCGGCGCCGACAAGCGCTGCCTGATGCGGAGCAAGGCCAACGGACTACCAGATATCGTCGTAGTGGATATAGAAGCGGACTTTTACGTGGCCGTCGATCGCGCCGTGGGCCGGGCGCGACGGACGCTGGAGCGCCATCGGACACGTGCGGGCAGTCCATCGAATGACCCGTTTCAGCGAGGCGGCGATGGCGACCTTTGAAAGGCACGGGCGACTGGCACGAGCTGGATCCAGACTCAGGCAAATACGTGCGCGCACCTGGCTGATGCTGGCGGCAGTGGCGCTGGCCGTCATCGGATTGCTGGTTTGGGCCACCATCGCGACCTTGTCCTGGCTGTGGGGACAGGCGCCAGCGGTGGCCGGAGCGGGCACGCGTCTCGCCGGCGAAGCCGTGACGCAGATCGAACAGGCGGCACCGGGACTGCAGGATCAACTGAGCCAGTGGGTACCGGCGCTGTTGAAAGAACCCCTGGAGCGGTGGGTGCCCGGCATCGTCGATGGTGCGCCTGCCGGTGACGTCAGCGGCGCCGATGTTGGCCCGGTGTCGCGCTATCCGGGCCTGGTGCGCAGCTATTTCGCGCGCGACGGACAACTAAGCGAGGTGCGCTACACAGGGCGCGCGGCAGCGGCTGCGGTGCTGGCCCACTACGTCCAGGGCTTCACCGCCGCAGGCTACACCCAGCAGGTGATTTCCGCCGCGCCCGAGGGCGAGCAACACCGCTTCGAACGCGATCAGGACGTCATCGTGCTG
Source organism: Luteimonas sp. (assembly GCA_039919355.1). GTDB lineage: Bacteria > Pseudomonadota > Gammaproteobacteria > Xanthomonadales > Xanthomonadaceae > Cognatiluteimonas. The sequence goes on from JBDSFV010000190.1 coordinate 9,194, forward strand.
TCGCTGCTGCGCCAGCCGCACGGGCTCGTAGACGTACGGCTCAAGGTTTCGTCACCGTGAACATTTCAAGGCGTGGCGCATGAAACGCGTGGCTCTTTTTCTCGCTCGCAATCGGGCCATCGAGGAGTGCATCGCCACCCCCGAGGCTGCGGACATCTGGAGGACGGTGTAAATGGAACTGGTCAGTATTGCCACGCCCGTCTTCTGGGCCGGCTTCGTTCTCTTCATCTTGGCCATGCTGGCCTTGGATCTATTCGTCCTGGGCGGTCGCACCGCCCACCGGGTTTCCGCCCGCGAAGCCGGGGGATGGACCGCAGCCTGGGTGAGCCTGGCCCTGGCGTTCGCGGGCCTGCTGTGGTGGTGGCTGGACGGCACGGCAGGACGGGAGGTGGCCAACGCCAAGGCGCTGGAATTTCTCACGGGCTATCTGATCGAGCTGTCCCTGTCGATAGACAACGTGTTCGTGTTCATCATGATCTTCAGCTTCTTCGCCGTGCCGCCCGACTATCAACGTCGGGTGCTGCTCTACGGCGTGCTCGGCGCCATCGTCATGCGCGCGATCATGATCCTGGCCGGCACCGTGCTGGTGGTCAAGTTCCACTGGATTCTCTACGTCTTCGGCGCGTTCCTGGTGATCACCGGCATCAAGATGCTGGTCTTCGCCGACAAGGCGATGGATCTGGAGAAGAACCCGGCGTTGCGGTGGATGCGCGGCCATCTGCGCATCACCCACGAGTACCACGGCGAACGGTTCACGGTGATGAAGGACGGTGTGCGCTGGTTCACACCTATGTTTCTGGTGCTGGTGCTGATCGAGATATCCGACCTGATCTTCGCGGTGGACTCCATACCGGCCATCTTCGCGATCACCACCGACCCCTTCATCGTCTTCACCTCCAACATCTTCGCCATCCTGGGCCTGAGGGCGATGTTCTTCCTGCTCGCCGATCTGAACACACGTTTTCATCTGCTCAAGTATGGCCTGGCCCTGGTGCTGGTGTTCGTGGGCGCGAAGATGCTGATGGTGGATTTCTACAAGGTACCGATCGGACTGGCCCTGGGCATCGTGGCCCTCATCCTGGGCGCGTCGGTGACCGCCAGCCTCATCGCTACGCGCAACAGCCCGCGGCACGACCGGAAGACACCATGAGCCGGTGTGACCCGAATCCCGCAGCTGAAATCCCGGCCATATCCGGGCCGTCGCCATGTGCCAACGATTACAATGGACAGGCTGTTGCCTTGCTCACCCAGCACGGGAAGGAGCACGTGATTGCGTCGGTGCTTGGTCCTGCGCTCGGCTGCCGGGTTGAGCGCGTGAGCGGATACGACACGGATCTGCTGGGCACGTTCACGCGCGACATCCCGCGCGCCGGCACGCAGATCGAGGCGGCGCGCAAAAAAGCGCGTCTCGGCATGGAACTCGCCGGGTTGCCGCTCGGGCTCGCCAGCGAGGGTTCGTTCGGACCGGATCCGATGATGGGCATGTTTCCCTGGAACGTGGAGTTTCTGATCTGGATTGACGACGTGCACGGACTGGAGGTCGTCGGGATGGCGCAGGGCAAGGCGAACTTCGCCCATCTGCTGGCGAGGGACTGGGCTGCAGCCGAGGCCTTTGCCCGGCAATGGGGATTTCCCGAGCACCACCTGGTGCTGCGTCCGGGGCGGGAAGACGACTCGCGCATCCGCAAGGGGATCTGCTCCTGGGCGGAGCTTGAGGCCAGCTTCACCTGGGCACTGGAGCAATCGCCGAGCGGTCTGGTTTTCCTGGAGACCGACGTGCGCGCCCACGCCAACCCCACACGCCAAGAGAACATCGGCCTCGCGGCCGAGGATCTGGCCAGGAAGCTCCGCTGCCTCTGTCCGGAATGCGGTGCACCCGGGTTCTGGATCGTCGAGCGCGTCCCGGGACTGCCCTGCGAGGACTGCGGCGCACCGACGCGGGAACCGCAAGCCGATGTGCTGGGCTGCGTGAAATGCCCGCATCGCGTTACCCGCGAACGCACGGACAGGCACACCGCCGCCCCTGAGCGCTGCGACTACTGCAACCCCTGACCCTTCGAACCAAGGAGAATTCCATGCTATGTCCCGCCTGCAAACAGGTGAACCTGTCCATGACCGACCGACAGGAGATCGAGATTGATTACTGCCCCCAGTGCCGCGGTATCTGGCTCGACCGCGGTGAACTGGACCGGCTGATCGAGCGTGCGGAACAACCCGTGGAGCAGCCCCCGAGGACAGCCCCAGCATCCCGCGACGATCGCTACCCCGAGCAGCGTGGCGAGCCTTACCACGACGGGCGACACCCCAAAAAGCGCAAGTCCATGCTGGGCGAACTGTTCGATTTTTGACTGACTGATGCTGACGGGAGAACGGCGATGACGCGCGGCGTGTTCATCACCGGCACCGACACCGGTGTCGGCAAGACCCGGGTTGGTGCGGCGCTTGCGCACCTGCTGACCGGGCGTGGCTTGCGCGTGCGGCCACGCAAGCCGGTGGAATCGGGCTGCCCGACAGGATCCGACGGCCTGGTGCCGCAAGACGCAACTGTCCTGCGTGAAGCGGCGGGCTGTGCCGAACCGCTCGAACGCATTTGCCGCTATCGCCTGCAGGCACCCCTCTCTCCGGAACGTGCGGCGGAGTTGGAAGGCGTGGTGCTGAACCTGGGCCGGCTGCACGTCGCGTGTCTGGCCGGCGTCGGCAACGATGATTTCCTGCTGGTGGAAGGCGCCGGCGGCTTCTACTCGCCGCTGGCCCGCGGCGCGCTCAATGCCGACCTGGCCGGTGGGCTGGGCTTGCCGGTGCTGGTGGTCGCGACAGACCGGCTGGGCACCCTCAACCACACGCTGCTGACCATCGAAGCGGTGCGTATGCGCGGGCTCGCACTGGCCGGCGTGGTCTTGAACCAGCCGGCACCCCAGGCGGACCCGCTGATGGACAACGCAGCCGACCTTGAGCGCTGGCTGCAGATGCCCGTGCTTCGGTTGCCGCACGGCTCCGGTTGCGGGATCGAGGCTTGGCGACAAGAGGCTGCTGCGCTGTCGCGATTGGCCGACGCCTGGCTCTCTGGCACCAGCTTGAAGAGGCCCAGTCGATGAACCGGCTGCCTGCATCATCACCGGGCGTGGATCAAGCCGCCGCCGTGCTTCGCGCGGGCGGACTCGTCGCCTTCCCCACGGAAACGGTCTACGGTCTGGGCGCCGATGCAAGCAATCCGGAGGCTGTCGCCCGGATTTTTTCAGTCAAGGGCCGACCCGCCGATCACCCCCTCATCGTCCATCTGGCTGACGCCGGACAACTGACCGGGTGGGCGCAGGACGTTCCAGGGGTTGCCTGGCAATTGGCGGAAGCCTTCTGGCCGGGGCCACTCACCCTGGTCTTGCCGCGTCAGGCCGGTGTGCCGGACGCGGTGACGGGCGGCCTCGACACGGTGGCCCTGCGGGTGCCCGGCCATCGCGTGGCCTTGGCGCTGCTGGCCGCATTCGGGGGTGGCGTCGCGGCGCCGTCCGCCAACCGTTATGGACGCGTGAGTCCCACCTCGGCCGAGGACGTGCGGGAAGAACTGGGAGATACCGTGGATCTCGTGCTGGACGGCGGACGCTGCCCCATCGGCATCGAATCCACGATCGTTGATTTGTCGTCGGCGACGCCCCGGATTCTGCGCCCGGGCAAGATCACCGAGCGGGCGTTGCGCCGTGTGCTGGGCAGTCTCGTGATTACGGCATCCAGTACGCCCGTGCGCTGCCCGGGAGGCAAGCCATCGCACTACGCCCCCCGGGCCCGGGTGATCCTGGCGTCGCGGGAGGATGCGGAACAACGGGTTGAGGAGTGGCACCGGCGCGGTCAGCGGGTGGGCCTGCTGGCGTCGCACCGGCCAATTGCGCTGCCTGAAAATGTGACCTGGCTACGCCTCACGGGAGGCGTTGAGGAGCAGGCGCACGAGTTGTATCACCGTCTGCGCCAAGCCGATCACCTCGGCTTGCAGGTACTGGTGGCAGTGCTGCCGCCAGACGTCGGGCTTGGCCACGCGCTCCGTGACCGGCTGCGGCGCGCCGCCGGGCTGGGCGATGGCACCGACGCGCAAGCTGAGCTGCAGCAGATGGTCCGTAGCGACTAGTAATGCGAGAGACACGAAGCGATTTGTCACCCGAAGGGAGCCGGCTCGTCCTGACTCGCCCCGACGACTGGCATCTGCACCTGCGCGATGGTGATGTTCTGGCCGCGGTGCTGCCCGACACGGCGCGGCGCTTTGCGCGCGCCATCGTCATGCCCAATCTGCAGCCACCGGTGACGACCGTCGCGCATGCACGCGCCTACCGCGAGCGGATCGCGAAGGCGCTGCCACCAGGCGCACGCTTCGAGCCGCTGATGACGCTGTATCTCACCGATCTCACCCCGCCGGCGGAGATCGCGCGGGCCAAGGCGAGCGGGTTCGTGCACGCGGTCAAGTATTACCCGGCCGGCGCGACCACGAATTCCGAAAACGGCGTGACCGACCTGAAGCGCATCCATCCGGTGCTCGTGGCGATGGAAAAGCACGATCTGCCATTGCTCCTGCATGGTGAGGTCACCGACGCCGCGGTCGACGTCTTCGACCGCGAGGCGGTGTTCATCGATCGCCATCTGGCGCCGCTTGCGCGCGCGTTTCCCGGTCTGCGCATGGTGCTGGAGCACATCACCACCACTGCTGGCGCCGAATTCGTCAGCGCGGCCCCGGACAACGTCGCGGCGACCATCACCGCGCACCACCTGCTGCTCAACCGCAACGCCCTGTTCGCCGGCGGATTGCGTCCGCACCACTACTGCCTGCCGGTGCTCAAGCGCGAAGAGCACCGCCAGGCGCTGCTGGCGGCGGCCACCAGCGGCAACCCGAAGTTCTTCCTCGGCACCGACAGCGCGCCACACCCGCACCGCGTCAAGGAGTCCGCCTGCGGCTGCGCCGGCATCTACACCGCGCACGCCGCGATCGAGCTGTATGCCGAGGCATTCGAGGAGGCGGAGGCGCTCGACCGGCTGGAGGCGTTCGCCAGCTTCCACGGCGCCGACTTCTACCGGCTTCCGCGCAATTCCGACACCCTCGTGCTGGAAAAACGGGCCTGGACCGTGCCCAAGCGGATCGGGGTCGGGCGTGAAGCCATCATTCCGTTCCGGGCGGGCGAACCGGTCCCATGGTGCCTGGCTGATCCGCAGGCCGGAACGGCGCTGCCGACGTCATGACCCTTGATCCGATCGTCCTGTTTTTTCTCCTCGGGCTGACCGCGGGCCTGTTGCGCTCCGACCTGCGCCTGCCCGCGGCGATCTATGAATTTCTCACCGTGGTATTGCTGCTCGGGATCGGGCTCAAAGGTGGGGTAGAGCTATCCCGGCAGTCGCTGGGAACGCTGGCTCCGCAGATGCTTGCAGTCATGCTGATGGGCGTGGTCCTGCCGCTGATCGCCTACCCCGTGTTGCGCTTGGCGGGGCGGCTCAAGCGCCCGGATGCGGCGTCCATCGCTGCCCATTACGGGTCGGTCAGCGTCGGCACCTACGCCGTGGTGGTGGCCTATCTCGCTTCGCAGGGAGTCGCGTTCGAGGAGTACATGCCCCTGTTCGTGGTGCTGCTGGAGGTGCCGGCCATTCTGGTCGGCATCGCGCTGGCTCGCGGGATTTCACGTTCCACGCAGTGGGCGCCACTCGCTCACGAGGTCTTCCTGGGCAAAGGGGTCGTCCTGCTCACCGGGGGGCTGGTGATCGGCTGGATTGCGGGTATCGAAGGCGTCCAGTCGATCAAGGGACTGTTCTTCGATCTGTTCAAGGGCGTGCTGGCACTGTTCCTGCTGGAGATGGGGCTGATCGTCGCCGGCCAGGTCGCGGACCTGCGCCGATACGGGCTGTTTCTGTTTGCCTTCGCGATTGCGTTCCCGCTGTTTGCCGCCGGTATCGGTGCCGGGCTGGGCTGGATGCTCGACCTTTCCCTGGGCGGTACCGTGGTGCTGGCCACGCTGGCGGCAAGCGCGTCCTACATCGCCGTACCGGCGGCGATGCGGATGACGGTACCGGAAGCCAATCCTGCGTTGTCGCTCGCCGCGTCCCTGGGCGTGACTTTCCCGTTCAACATCCTGGTGGGCATACCGCTCTACCATGCGCTGGCGCGTTACCTCTACCGCGTCGGAGGCTGAGCCGTGCATACCGAGCGTCGCAAGCTGCTGACCATCGTCGCTGAAGCGCCGCTGGAGCAAAATCTGGTCAAGGATCTCGAGCGTTTCGGTGCGAACGGTTACACCATTACCGATGCCCGCGGCAAGGGCAGCCGCGGCGTGCGCAATGCCCAATGGGAGCACAGCGGCAATATTCGCGTGGAAGTAGTGTGCGATGCGGCTACCGCTGACACCATTGCCAACCATCTCAAAGACCGTTATTACGACAGCTATGCGATGATCCTGTTTATCGGCGACGTGGATGTGTTGCGTCCCGAGAAGTTCGGGCCTTCGATATAGGCCCAGCACGAGCCTGCTGGGGAGCGGATCCAGGCCTCCAACGGGCAGGAGATGGCAAGGTTGGCGCCGAGCGCGAACAGCATTGCGCGGGTGGAATTGCCGACCATGCTTGTCTCGTGCGTTGGCGTCCGTGCAGATTGGCGTGGCGTGTCGCGGCCGCTCACATCAGACAGCTATACATCAAGCGCTACCTGCTTGGCGAACCTGAGCACAGGCACCAGGTCGGGCTCGAAGAAACTCCAGCGCACGTCGGGAAAACGCTCCTTGAGTGCGCGCTCGACGTCGTTGATCTGCTCGACCAGCGCGATCACGCTCTGGTCCTCGCGCATCTCCGCCTGCACCGACACCATCACGTCGTTGCCCAGCTGCAGCGTGATCAGGCTGATCACCTGGCCGACCTCGGGCCGCTCCTCGAGGAACTGGCGGATTTCCCGCTCGCGTTCCGGATCCACGCTCTGGCCGATCAGCAGGTCCTTGACCTCGACCGCGACGAACAGCGCGACCACGATCAGCAGCACGCCGATCGCGATGGTGCCGATCGCATCCCAGACCGGATTGCCGGTCACCACCGCCAACACGACCGCGACCAGTGCGAACACCAGTCCGAACAGCGCGGCCAGGTCCTCGCCGAAGATCACCACCAGTTCGGCCTGGCGGCTCTCGCGGAACCACTGCCACAGCGTGCGCCCGCCACGGACCTTGTTCACTTCCTGCAGGCACGCGCGCATCGATACGCTCTCCGCAGCGATGCCGAACACCAGCACGCCGACCGCCCACCACCATTGCCGGAGCGGTTCGGGACTTTGCAGTTTGTGGATGCCTTCGTATAGCGAGAACATGCCGCCGACGGTGAACAGCATCACCGCGACCAGGAACGACCAGAAATACACTGCCTTGCCGTGACCCAGCGGATATTCCGACGACGCTGGCTTGCGTGCCTGGCGCATGCCGAGCAGCAGCAACAACTGGTTGCCGCAGTCGGCCAGCGAGTGCACGGTCTCGGCCAGCATCGCGCTGGAATTGGTGAAATACGCGGCTACGCCCTTGGCGCAGGCGATCGCGAAGTTGGCGCCGAGCGCGAACAGGATCGCGCGGGTGGAATCGCCGCTGGCGGCCATGGATCGTTCCGTGAGTGTTTGCGAAGCCCGCGGCGCCTGGTGCGGACGCGGGCGGTGTGCGCCTTGCGAGGTCTCGCACGACGATCGCGGAGTCTAGCAAAGCCGCCCCCGCGGCACGACGTGAGCGGCGCTTCACCTGGTTCGTGCGAGCATCCGTCCCCATGGCTGCCCGCAACCGTCTACCGCCGTGGCACGAGATGCAGCGCCTGCCGAATGGACGCGAGGTGCTGATCCGCCCGATCCGTCCCGACGACGCGGTACCGCTGCGCGCCGGGTTCGCGTTGCTGCAGCCCGACGAGATCCGCCAGCGATTCCTGTATGCGCTGACGGAACTGTCGCCGGAGATGGCCGACAAGCTGACCCGCCCCGACCCACGCAGCGAATTCGCGATCGTGGTCGCCGAGCCATTGCCACCGGGCGAGGCGCTGGTCGGCGCGGTGGCGCGGGCGGCGATCATGCCGGGAACCCACGACGCCGAGTTCGCAATCCTGGTCAGTCGCTTCGTCGCCGGCATGGGCCTGGGCCGGCACCTGATGCGGCGGCTGGTGCGCTGGGCGCGCGGCAAGAAGCTCGAACGCCTCTATGGCGACGTGCTCGAACACAACCAACCGATGCTGGCGCTGGCGCAGTCACTGGGTTTCCGGCGCGAGGCCTCCGAAGAGCCCGGCCTGGTGCGCGTCGTCCTGGAGCTGCAACCCGCCAAGGGGTGAGTGCCGCGTGCCGCGCGCCTTGTTTGGCCGCCTGCACGACATGGCTGATCCGGTGGTGCCCAAGCACGTCGGTGAGTTCATCGACAGCCTGTCCCGGGGCCTGAAACACCCGCTCGCGTAAACTTGGCGCCCCTTTGCGCTGGCAGCGACGACTGCCGGCGCTGCACTTGTTTCCTGCGCGAGATTTGCACGCCGATGTCGACGCCCGAGCCCACCACCCCGCCACTGCCGAAAGCCGGCCAGCCGCGCGTTTCCTGGCGCGCCCCCGCATCGGCATCGGCGCTGGCGTGGGCCATCGCACGCGCGGCCGAAGCGCATCCGGGGCCGCTGCTCGCCATCGCCCGCGACAACCATGCCGCGCACCAGCTCGAATCCGACCTGCGCACCCTGCTCGGCGACGACGCATCGCTGCCGGTGCTGCCGTTCCCGGATTGGGAAACCCTGCCCTACGACCGCTTCAGCCCGCACCCGGACATCGTCTCGCAGCGCCTGGCAACGCTGCATCGGCTGCCGGTCCTGAAGCGCGGGATAGTGATTGTGCCGGTGCAGACGCTGCTGCAGCGGTTGCCGCCGCTGCGTTACGTCGTGGGCAACACCTTCGACGTGAGGGTGGGACAGACACTCGATCTGGATGCCGAAAAACGTCGGCTCGAAGCCGCAGGCTACCGGCACGTACCGCAGGTGCTGGATCCCGGCGATTTCGCCGTACGCGGCGGCCTGCTCGACGTGTATCCGATGGGCGCCGACGAGCCCTATCGCGTCGAGCTGCTCGACGACGAGATCGACTCGATCCGTGCCTTCGATCCCGAATCGCAGCGCTCGCTCGACAAGACCGACGCGGTGCGGCTGCTGCCGGGCCGCGAAGTGCCGCTCGACGAAATCGCCAGCAAGCGCGCGATGGACACGCTGCGCGAGCGCTTCGACATCGACACGCGTCGCAGTGCGTTGTTCCAGGACCTGAAGGCCGGCCACGCGCCGGCCGGCATCGAGTATTACCTGCCGCTGTTCTTCGAGCAGACCGCGACCTTGTTCGACTATCTGGGCGCCAGCGCGTTGCCGGTGATCGGAGAGGGCGCGTTCGAGGCCTGCGAACATTTCTGGACGCAGACGCTCGAGCGCTACGAGCAACGCCGCCACGACATCGAGCGCCCGCTGTTGCCGCCCGATGAGTTGTATTTATCGCCGGAAGCATTGCGCGAGCGCCTGAACCAGCGCGAACGCGTCGAGGTCTGCGGCACCACGCATGCACGCCGCGAACAGGCGGTCGCCCTCGGCGAGCAGCCGGCACCGGTGCTGCCGTTGGCGGCGAAGGACGTGGCGCCGGCGGCGGACCTGCATTCGTTCCTCGGCAGTTATCCAGGCCGGGTGCTGATCGCCGCGGATTCGGCGGGACGGCGCGAGGCGTTGCTGGAAGTGCTGCATGCGGCGGATCTGCATCCGGATGTGCTGCGGGATTGGTCGGCGTTTGTTTCTG
>JBDSFV010000191.1:0-4795 GCA_039919355.1 Luteimonas sp.
ACGTTGGTCGCGTCTTCCGCATACCGGGATCGCGACCATGCTGCCCGTAGCGCAATCACCCGACCACGCGCCCGAAACGCCAGACCCGGTGCCACCGCGCCCCGAGGTGCCGGAGCGACCCGAGCCGAAACCGGAGCAACCCAAGCCCGAGATGCCCGAGCCGCCGCTGCCGAAGCCCGCGGAACCGATGCCCGAAGTCCCGATGCCGGATGAGCCTGCTCCGGTGCAGCTGCCTGCACACGACCCGGAGCCGTCCGCACCCAGGGCCTGAAGCGGTTCTTGTCCTGCCCCGGCAATCGCGCAAGCATCGCCGCTGACTGCATTGCAAGTCCGCACCCGCGGCACCACATTCCCACGATGACCCAGCCCAGCGCGCCCGTCGAGGCACCCTCGAATCCCGATCACGACGCGGGCGCCGGCACCGCACCGGTTGCGCGCCCGACCACCGCGCGCAGCGAATGGCAGGTGCTGCGCGACCTGCTGCCGTTCCTGAAACCGTTCACCGGCCGCATCTCGCTGGCGCTGGCGCTGGTCGTCGCCGGCAAGCTCGCCAACCTGGTCGTGCCGATGCTGTTGAAGCAGCTGGTCGACGGCCTCGGCGTGGCGCCGTCGCTGCTGGTGTTGCCGGTCGCGTTGCTGGTGGCCTACGGCGCCTCGCGTCTGTCGGTGACGCTGTTCACCGAGTTGCGGCAGGTGGTGTTCGCGCGGGTGATGGCGCGGGTGTCGCGGCGGGTGACGCTGCAGGTATTCCGGCACCTGCATGCACTGTCGCTTCGCTTCCACCTCGCGCGCCGCACCGGCGGCGTGGCGCGCGATGTCGAACGCGGCGGCGGTGCGATCTCGGACCTGCTCGACTGGACGCTGTACACGATCCTGCCGACGATCCTCGAAGTGACGCTGGTCACCGCGGTGCTGGTCTGGGCCTACGACTGGGTGTTCGCGGCGATCACGCTGGCGACGCTCGCGGCCTACATGGTGTTCACCTTCTCGATCACCGAGTGGCGCACGCGTTTCTACCGCGCCTCGGTCGAGGCCGACACGCATGCGAACGAGCGCGCGGTGGATTCGCTGCTCAACTACGAAACGGTCAAGTACTTCGGCAACGAGGAACACGAGGCGCGGCGTTACGACGAGAACCTGGTGCGGCTGGAGAACGCGCAGGTGATGAGCCGCAAGACGCTGGCGGTGCTCAACCTGGGCCAGACCGCGATCGTCGCGATCGGTGTCACCGCGATGATGTGGCGCGCCGCGGCCGGCGTGGTCGCCGGCACCATGACCATCGGCGACCTGGTGCTGGTCAATGCTTACCTATTGCAGCTGTCGGCGCCGCTGAACATGCTCGGCATGATGTATCGCGAGGTGAAGCAGGCATTCACCAACCTCGAACGCCTGTTCGGCCTGCTCGACGAGCGCCAGGACGTGCAGGACCGCGCCGGCGCGGTGCCGCTGCGCGCGCTGCATCCGCGCGTGGCGTTCGAGCAGGTGCAGTTCGCCTACGACGCGCGCCGGCCGATCCTGCAGGACGTGAGTTTCACCATCCCGCCGGGCGGCACGGTCGCGGTGGTCGGACACTCGGGCTCTGGCAAGTCGACGCTGGCGCGGCTGCTGTACCGCTTCTATGACGTCGACGGCGGTCGCATCAGCGTCACCGGCGCGGACGGCACCGCGCGCGACATCCGCGACTACCTGCAGGCCTCGGTGCGCGGCGCCATCGCGATCGTTCCGCAGGATACGGTGCTGTTCAACGACAGCATCTACTACAACATCCTCTACGGTCGTCCAGGCGCGAGTCGCGAGGAGGTCGAACAGGCCGCGCGCGCCGCGCACATCCACGACCTGATCGTGTCGCTGCCCGATGGCTACGAGTCGGAAGTCGGCGAGCGCGGCCTCAAGCTCTCCGGTGGCGAGAAGCAGCGCGTCGCGATCGCGCGTGCACTGTTGAAGAATCCGGCGATCCTGATCTTCGACGAGGCAACCTCGGCGCTGGACTCGAAGTCGGAAAAGGCGATCCAGGCCGAACTCGACCGCATCGCCGTCGGCCGCACCACGCTGGTGATCGCGCACCGGTTGTCGACGGTGATGGATGCCGACGAAATCCTGGTGATGGACAGCGGGCGTATCGTCGAACGCGGCAGCCACGCGCAGCTGCTGGCGCGGCAGGGCCATTACACGCAGATGTGGCGCCTGCAACAGCAGCAGCGCACGGTCGAGCTGGCGGCGGCAGCCGCGTCCGGCGAAGAAGCCGATGCGCTGCTCGAGTCCTGAGCACCGCTCGGGTGCGCCGGAGTAAGCTTGAACCATGTGCCTGATCGCGCTTGCCTGGCATGTGCATCCGCGTTACCGGTTGGCGCTGATCGCCAACCGCGACGAATTCCACGGCCGGCCGGCGGCGCCGGCGGGATCCGATTCCGCGCAGCCGGACGTGTACGGCGGCCGTGACCTGCAAGCGGGCGGTGGCTGGTTGCTGGTGTCGACGCATGGGCGGCTCATGGCGGTGACTAACGTGCGCGTCGGTGCGAACCCCGAGGTTGCGCCCCGTTCGCGCGGCGCGCTGGTGCGCGATTTCGTGTGCGGCGATGCATCGGCCGCTGCCTGGCTCGCGTCGCTGGCTGCGGACGCATCCGAGTACGGCCGCTTCAACCTGGTGGCGTGGGACGGCGCCGCATTTGCCTTCGCCAGCAACCATCCGCGTTACGCCACGCACGCCATTGCAGCGGGCGTGCATGCGATGTCCAACGGCGCCTTCGATGCGCCGTGGCCGAAGAGCGGGCATGCGACGCAGGCATTGTCGTCCTGGCTGGACGCGCACGCGGCGCACCAACCAGAGGATCTGGCCGCGCTGGCACCGCTGTTCGACGCACTGGCCGACACCGCGCCGGCGCCCGACGCCGCATTGCCCGACACCGGCGTCGGCCTCGCGCTGGAACGCGCGCTGTCGCCACCGTTCGTGCGCGGCGAACGCTACGGCACCCGCTGCAGCAGCGTGGTGCTGGTGGCCGACGACACGATCACCTTCGTCGAACGCCGCTTCGGCCCCGACGCGCAGCCGCTCGGCGAGACGGCTGCGACGCTGCGCCGGGCCGGATGAGCCGACCGGCCGTGGCGTGGCAGTAAGATCGCAGCGGTATTCACACTCCGGAAGCGGACAGGACAGGGATGAAACACAACTTCGTGCTGGTCGACTTCGAAAACGTGCAGCCGCAGAACCTGGGACTGCTCAAGGCCGGGCCGTTCCACATCAAGGTGTTCCTCGGTGCCAGCCAGTCGCGGATCACGCTGGAGCTGGCGCGCGCGCTGCAGGAGTTCGGCAGCGACGCCGAATACGTGCAGGTCACCGGCAACGGCAGCAACGCGCTCGATTTCCACATCGCGTTCTACATCGGCCGGCTCTCGGCGGCGCATCCGGATGCCGACTTCACCATCGTCTCGAAGGACACCGGCTTCGATCCGCTGGTCAGGCACCTGGCGACGCTGGGCATCGCCTGCCGGCGGGTGAAGGCGGTCACCGATATCGGCCAGGTCAAGGCGACCGTGATCGCGGCCCCCAGGACGCCGGCGAAAACGACCGCCAGGGCGCCAGCCAGATCACCGGCCAAGGCCGCGCGGAACGTGACGGTGACGGTGCTGCAGGAGCCGAGTGGCCCGGCGCCGAAGCCGGCGCGCAAGGCGGCGCCCAGGGCCGGTCCGGCATCGGGCACGAAGGCAGCGTCGAAACCCGCGCCGGCGCGCGTCGAAGAAGTCCTTGCGCGGCTGGCCAAGCTCAAGACCGCGCGACCGGGCACGCTCAAGACGCTCAGCTCCTCGCTGCTGTCCTGGTTCAAGCCCGCCATCAACGAGGTGGAACTGGCCGCGCTGCTCGCGCATCTGGCCAGGACCGGAAAGATCAAGGTCAGCGGCACCAGGGTGAGCTACAAGCTCGATTGACGATCATTTTCGCAAGCGGCCGGAAACGGGACCCGGGCGGCTCCGACATCCTGCCGACGAACGGTGGCCGTCGGCGGCATGCGGACGCGTTGGCAACGGAGCCCGCCCCTGTCGGGTCATCCCCAAGGATCCGTCCCATGAAACGTCAACTCATCACGACCGCGCTTGCGGCTGCAGTCTGTGCTTCGCTGGTGGCTTGCCAACGCTCGGCTCCGGAGGCGGCCAGCCCGAGCCCTGCACCGACGGGGACTGCAGCGGGCGAATCTCCCGCGGCGGAGCCGGCCAGGACCGTACCCACTGACCTCGAACAACTCTCCCAGCGCCTGGTGACGCAAAGCGCGGCGGTGAAGGAAGGCGACATCGTGCTGATCACCGGCCGCCCGCACGACGCCGAGTTGCTGGAGAACCTTGCCGTCAACGTGCGCAAGCTGGGCGGCTTCCCGATGATCGAGTACAGCAGCGACCGCCTCGCCAAGCGCCTGTTCTTCGACGTGCCTGAAAAATACGACACCCAGACCGATGCCTTCGGCAGCAAGCTCGCCGGGCTGGTGGACGTGGTCATCAGCGTCGGCAACGGCCTGACCCAGGACCTGTTCCAAGGCGCCGATCCCAAGCGCCAGGCGGCGCGTGGCAAGGCCAATGAGGCGGTCGGGCAGGCATTCCTGAAAAACAACGTGCGCACGGTGGAGATCGGCAACGGCCTGTATCCCACCGCGTGGCGCGCCGAGCGTTACGGCATGGCCGAGGATGCGCTGTCGAAGACGTTCTGGAGCGGCGTCAACCTCGACTACAGCGAGCTGCAGACCCGCGGCGAGCAGGTCAAGGCGGCGCTGGCGGCCGGCAACGAGCTGCACATCACCAACCCCAACGG
>JBDSFV010000192.1:0-8609 GCA_039919355.1 Luteimonas sp.
GCGCGTTCGCCGTGCGCACGCAAGCGCTTGAGCGGCTCGGTGCGGGGGCCGGCAGCCAGGGTTTCGACGAAACGCGCCACCTGCAGCTCGACGATCGCCTCGGCGGCGTCGGCGGCCTCGCGGCGGCTGCGGCGGGTGTCCTCGACCGCGCGTTCGAGGTCGTCGACGGTGTACAGGTAGACATCCTTGAGCGTGGCGACATCGGCGGCGATGTAGCGCGGCACGGCGAGGTCGAGCAGCAGCATCGGCCGGTGCTTGCGCTGCGCCAGCGCGGCGGCGACCTGCGCGCGCTGCAGGATCGGCTCGCGGCTTGCGGTGGCGGAAAACACGATGTCGACCTCGGCCAGATGGCGGTCGAGTTCGGCCAGCGGCAATGCCACCCCGCCGTGGCGGCTGGCGAGTTCCTGCGCGTGGGCCAAGGTGCGATTGGCGACCAGCAGGCGCTTGACCCGGGCCTGCGCGAGATGGCGCGCGACCAGCTCGATGGTCTCGCCGGCGCCGACCAGCAGCACCGCGGAATCCTCCGGACGTGCGAACGACTGCTGCGCCAGCCGCACTGCGGCCGAAGCCACCGACACCGGATTGGCGCCGATGCGGGTATCGGTACGCGCGCGCTTGGCGGCGACGAAGGCGTGCTGGAACAGCCGGTCGAGCTGCCCGCCGAGTGCACCGGCAGCGCGCGCAGCAACCCACGCATGCTTGACCTGGCCAAGGATCTGCGGCTCGCCGAGCACCAGCGAATCCAGTCCGGTCGCGACCAGGAACAGATGCCGCACCGCGTCGGCATCGTGGTGCCGGTAGAGATAGGCGCGCAGATCCGCACCATCGTCGGCATGGCTGGTCAGCCAGTCGCCGAGCGCACGGCCGTCGTCGTCGACAACGGCGTAGAGTTCGGTGCGGTTGCAGGTCGACAGCAGCGCGACCTCGCGCACCGACGGCAACGCGCGCAACGCGGCCAGTGCCGACGGCAGCGCGTGGTCGGCAAACGCCACCCGTTCGCGCAGGCTGACCGGCGCGGTCTGGTGGTTGATGCCGAGGGCGAGCAAAGTCATCGGGGCGATGGGTTGTTCAGGTGCTTGCGCTAAGCTTCGGGCGCAGTGGGCCGCCATTTTACGGCCCGGTTGCGCCTGATGCCCGTCCAGTCCCGTACATCGCCCCCGTGGTTGCTGTTGTCCGCCGTGCTCGGCGTGGTCGTCTTCGCCGCCGAACCAGTGTCGGCGGCGACCGCGGATGTCCACGACGACACGCTGGCCGCCACCTTCGCCGGCGAATTCGCGCTGCAGGCTGGCCGCCTCGACGAAGCCGCACGCTGGTACCTTGATTCCGCACGCGCCACGGACGGCGACGCCGGCCTGGCGGAGCGTGCCACCCGCATCGCGTTGCTGGCCGGGGATGATGTCCGCGCAGGCGATGCCCTGGATCTGTGGCGCGAACGCGCTCCGCGCTCGCTGGCGATGCGCGCCGCCGAGGCCACGCTGTCGCTGCGCCGCCACGACGAGCGCGCCGCGCGGCGCGAACTCGAGGGGTTGCTGCGCGGCAAGGACGGCGGTGGCTGGCGCTATGCGTTGGCCGCGCTCAGCGGCGGCGCCAAGGATCCGAAACTCGCCGCCCGCCTGCTCGGCGAACTGGTCGATGCCAAGGCGATTCCGAACGAGTTGCAGGCATGGCTGGCATTCGGCGGACTCGCGCAGCGACTCGACCAGGACGCGCTGGCCGAACGCATCGTCGACGAAGTCGTCGCCCGTTTCCCGGGCGAGCCGCGCGTGGCGCTGCTGCGGGCCAGCCAGCTGCGCGAGGCCGGCAGGACCGGGGAGGCCAGGCAGGTGCTGGCCGACCTCGAAGCTTCTACCCGGTCGGAAGCCGAGCTGCGGCTGTCGGTCGCCGCCGAATACGACGCGCTCGGCGAACCGGCTACCGCCGCGGCCGTGTTGGCGCGCGGCCCGCAGGACGACCAGAGCTACGGCCTGCGAGCCTCGCTGCTGGCCAAGGCCGAGGACAAGGTCGCGCTGGAGAAGCTGTACGAGGAATTGCAGCGCGACTCCAGCAATCCGAATCCGGATCGCCGCCTGCTGCTCGGGCAGACCGCGGAATTCCTCAAGCGCATGGACGAGGCGCTGGCGTGGTATCGCAGCGTGCCCGGTGGCCCGCAACGCTGGCAGGCGCGGCTGCGTGCGGCCAACGTGCTGCACCAACTCAAGCGTGGCGCCGAGGCCTATGCTGACCTGCACCAGCTGCAGGCCGATGCCGCGGCCGACGCCGACGCGCGGCGCGACGCCTACCTGCTGGAAGCCGATCTGCAGCAGAAGGACAAGGACGATGCCGGCGAACTCGACGCCTTCGCCCGCGGCCTCGCCGCGTATCCCGACGATGGTGCTGTGCTGTATGCGCGCGCGCTGAGCTGGGAACGCCGCGACGACATTCCGCACGCCGAGGCCGACCTGCGCAAGATCCTGGTCGCCGAGCCGGACAACGTCGCCGCGCTCAACGCGCTCGGCTACACGCTGGCCGACCGCACCACGCGCTATGCCGAGGCGCTGGAACTGATCGACCGTGCGCGCGTAGCCGAACCCGACAGCGCCGCGATCATCGACAGCTACGGCTGGGTGCTGTATCGCCTCGGCCGCACCAGCGAGGCGCTGGTCGAGCTGCGCCGCGCGTTCACGCTGCAGAAGGATCCGGAGATCGCCGCGCACCTGGGCGAAGTGCTGTGGGTCAGCGGCGACCGCGACGAGGCGCGCAGGTTCTTCGACGAGGCGCGCAAGCTCGATCCCGACAACCGCTCGCTGCAGCGCGCGCTGGCGAAGACCGGCGCATGAGCGTGCTGCGAGGAAGGTATGCGGCCATTGCCGTCGCGGCATTGCTGTCGGCCTGCGTCGTGCAACCGGTCCGACAGGCGCCTCCGGTGCCCCGTAGCACCGCAGAAACGGCGCAGGCCGGTCGCGAGTCGGTGTTGTCGACGCATGCGCAGTGGTCGTTGCAGGGACGGGTCGCGCTGTCGAACGGCCACAACGGCGGCAGTGGCCGCATCGACTGGCGCCAGTACGGGCCGCGCTACGAAGTCGCGCTGAGCGCGCCGGTAACCCGGCAGAGCTGGCGGCTGCGCGGCGCTGCCGGTTCTGCGCGGCTCGAAGGCCTCGCCGGGGGCCCGCGCGAGGGCACCGATGCGGAAGCGCTGCTGCGCGAGGCGACCGGCTGGGTGATCCCGGTCGCGGCGTTGTCGTCATGGGTCCGCGGTGCTACGGATTCCGGACTGGGGCCGGCGACGCTGCAGTTTGGCGCCGACGGCCATCTTGCCCGGCTGCAACAGGCCGGCTGGATGATCGATTACGACGACTGGAGGCTGCAGGCCGGATTGGGCGTCGAACTGCCGCACCGGCTCAATGCCAGCCAGGGCGATGCCCGGGTGCGGCTGGTGGTCGATCAGTGGAGCGAAGGCGCGGCGTCGCCGTGAGCGGGCGCGCCGACCCGTCGTCGGGGTGGTCGCAATGGCCGGCGCCGGCCAAGCTCAACCTGTTCTTGCAGGTCACCGGCCGCCGGGCCGACGGCTACCACCTGTTGCAGACCGTGTTCCGGCTGCTGGACTGGGGCGACAGCATCCGCTTGCGACCGCGACCGGATGGGCGGATTGTCCGCCATGGCTTGTCGGCACCGGACGTCTCCGCGGCCCACGATCTCGCCGTGCGCGCAGCCGAACTGCTGCGAAAAGAAGCAAAAATCGATCAAGGTGCTGGTATCGTCGTCGAAAAGAGCATTCCGAGTGGCGCCGGTTTCGGCGGTGGCTCGTCCGATGCCGCGACCGTGCTGGTGGCGTTGAACGCCCTTTGGGGAGCCGGCTTGGGGAGCGACGAGCTGGCGGATCTTGGCCTGCGCCTCGGCGCCGACGTGCCGGTGTTCGTGCGTGGCGACAATGCCTGGGCCGAGGGGATCGGCGAGCGGCTGGTGCCGGTCGACTTGCCTCCCGCCTGGTATGTGCTGATCGATCCCGGCGTCCACGTGCCGACCGCGGAATTGTTCCAAACCCCTGAATTGACGCGGGATGCGGCGCCCGCGACAATACCGGACTTCGTTTCGGGTGCTGTGCTCGGCAATGCGTTCGAGCCGGTGTTGCGTCGCCGCGAACCGGCCGTCGAGGCTGCGTTCGCCGCGCTGGCGCGGATCGGTTCGCCACGCCTGACCGGCACCGGCAGCGGCTGCTTCGTCGAATTCGGCGATCCTGCCTCCGCGCAGGCCGGGCTGGCATCGCTGCCGCCGGGATTGCGGGCATGGATCGCGCCGGGCGCGGCGCGTTCGCCGTTGCATGCGGCGCTCGAGGCGTGGGTCATGCAGGGGCGTCGCCAAGTGGCCCAAGGCACCAGGTTTTGATCCTGGCATTCGCAGGTTCGAATCCTGCCGCCCCTGCCAATTTGCAAGTGTGGTCAGGTTTCGTAGCGGTTCCCCGCAACGGTCAGAGCGCAGCGCGGAGAGACAGTGCAAGAGGATCGCAACCTGCAGGTGTTCACCGGCACCGCCAACCGGCCGCTGGCCGAGGCGGTGTGCAAGGAACTCGGCATCCGCCTCGGCAAGGCCCAGGTGGGCCGGTTCTCCGACGGCGAGGTGCAGGTCGAGATCGAGGAGAACGTGCGCCGCCAGGAAGTGTTCGTGCTGCAGCCGACGTGCGCGCCGAGCGCCGAGAACCTGTTCGAACTGCTGGTGCTGATCGACGCGCTCAAACGCGCATCGGTGTCCAGCGTGACCGCGGTGGTGCCGTATTTCGGCTACGCGCGCCAGGACCGGCGACCGCGTTCGGCGCGGGTGCCGATCACGGCGAAGGTGGCAGCGCAGATGTTCTCCACGGTGGGCACCGACCGGGTGCTGACGGTGGACCTGCACGCCGACCAGATCCAGGGCTTCTTCGACATCCCGGTCGACAATGTTTATGCATCGCCGTTGCTGCTCGCCGACATCTGGCGCGCCTACGGCACCGACAATTTGATCGTGGTGTCGCCGGACGTCGGCGGCGTGGTGCGTGCGCGGGCGATTGCCAAGCGTCTTGACGACGCCGAGCTGGCGATCATCGACAAGCGCCGGCCGAAGGCCAACGTCGCAACGGTGATGAACATCATCGGCGACGTCAGCGGCAAGATCTGCGTGCTGGTGGACGACATCGTCGACACCGCAGGCACCTTGTGCGCGGCGTCGGCGGCGTTGAAGGCGCAGGGCGCGACCAAGGTGGTCGCGTACTGCACGCATCCGGTGCTGTCGGGCGCGGCGATCGACAACCTGTCGAAGTCGCAGCTCGACGAACTGGTGGTGACCGACACGATCCCGTTGTCCGACGCCGCCCGGGGATGCGCGAAGATCCGCCAGCTCAGCGTCGCCGAGCTGCTGGCGGAGACGATCCGCCGCATCGCCTTCGGAGAATCCGTCAGTTCGCTCTATGTAGATTGAGCGGTAGTGGGAAGCAGGCAGTGGGAAGCAGGAAAGCAGGAAAGCAGCTGTGCCTTCCACTCCCCGCTTCCGATTCCCTGGTTCCATCCCAACTCTCCTGGTCGCGGGGGAGTTTCTCAGCCGCCGCAAGGCGGCCTAACGCAGCAAAGTGAGCAACGAAAATGTCAACTGAACACAAGATCTCGGCCACTGGCCGCAAAGACGAGGGGAAGGGTGCGAGCCGCCGCCTGCGTCATGCGGCACAGATTCCGGCCATCGTCTACGGCGGCCACGCCGATCCCCAGAGCATCCAGCTCGAGCACGAGAAGACCTGGCAGGCCAGCCAGAATGAATGGTTCTACTCGTCGATCCTGTCGCTCGACCTCGACGGCAAGCTGGAGCAGGTGCTGCTGCGTGACATGCAGCGCCATCCGTACAGGCAGCAGATCATGCACCTGGACTTCCAGCGCGTGAGCGAGAACGAGGCGATCCGTGTCGCGGTGCCGCTGCACTTCGTCAACGCCGAGAAGTCGCCGGCCGGCAAGGCCGCCGATGTCGTGATCAGCCACGAGCTCAACGAAATCCAGGTCAGCTGCCTGCCCGGGGACCTGCCGGAGTTCATCGAACTCGACCTGGGCGATCTCAATGCCGGCGACACCATCCATCTGTCGCAGGTCGTGTTGCCGGCGGGCGTCGAGGTGCCGGAACTCAGGCTCGGTGCCGACCACGACGTCGCCGTGGTGGTGGCGCGTTATGGCCGCGTCGAAACCGAAGAAGTTGCGCCCGAGGAAGGTACCGTTGCGGCAGCGCCGGACGCCGAGCAGGAAGGCGCCGCCGAAGCTGGCGAAGGCGAAGAGAAGTAATCGCCGCGTTCCGGCGTGCCCATGCCGGGCACGTCGGGGCGTGCGTCAGCGATGGACGGTTTGCGCCTTATCGTCGGGCTGGGCAATCCCGGACCCGAACATGCCCGGACCCGGCACAACGCCGGGTTCCGTTTTGTGGACGTGCTCGCCGACCAGGCCGGCGCGCGTTTCGGCCTGGAATCGAAGCTGTTCGGCGAGACCGCGAAGGTCGGGATCGCAGGCCGGCAGGTCTGGCTGCTGAAGCCGGCCACCTTCATGAACCTCAGCGGCAAGTCGGTCACGGCCGCATTGCGCTACTGGAAGATCGAACCGGAAGAAGCACTGCTGGCCCACGACGAACTCGACCTGCCACCCGGCACCGCGCGGCTCAAGTTCGACGGTGGCCACGGCGGCCAGAACGGCCTGCGCGACACCATGCGGCTGCTGGGGCACGGACGATTCCATCGCCTGCGCATCGGCATCGGCCATCCGGGACACCAGGACAAAGTCACGCCCTGGGTGCTGGGCTGGGCCGGGCGCGATGACGACGCGGCGATCGAGCGCGCCATCGAGGACGCGATCAACGTGCTGCCGCTAGCGGTCTCCGGTGATTTCAACGAAGCGATGAAGCGGCTGCATACGCCGCAACCCTGAATCAATGCGGCCCCGCAACTGCGCGGCCGGCAAGCTGGAGCAACGCCCCATGGGCATCAAATGCGGCATCGTCGGCCTGCCGAACGTCGGCAAGTCGACCCTGTTCAACGCGCTGACCAAGGCCGGCATCGCCGCGGCCAATTTCCCGTTCTGCACGATCGAGCCGAACGTCGGCGTGGTGCCGGTGCCGGACCCGCGCCTGGACGCGCTCGCCGGGATCGTCAAGCCACAGAAGTGCATCCCGACCGCGGTCGAGTTCGTGGACATCGCCGGCCTGGTCGCTGGTGCGGCCAGCGGCGAGGGCCTGGGCAACAAGTTTTTGGCCCATATCCGCGAGGTCGACGCGATCACCCACGTGGTGCGCTGCTTCGAAAACCCCGACGTCATCCACGTCAACAACAGGATCGATCCGCTTTCCGACATCGATACCGTCGATACCGAGCTGGCGCTGGCCGACCTGGAGTCGGTCGACAAGGCGCTGGCCAAGGCCGAGCGTTCGGCCAAAACCGGCGACAAGGACGCCAAGGCCCGGGCGGAGGTCCTGGGGCGGGTGAGCACGGGCCTGAACGCAGGCAGGCCAGCGCGCGCGCTGGGGCTGTCGGACGACGACAAGGCCGCGGTCCGCGACCTGTTCCTGCTGACCCTGAAGCCGGTGATGTACGTGGCCAACGTGCTCGAGGATGGCTTCGAGAACAACCCGTACCTGGATGCCGTGCGCAACCGCGCGGCGGGCGAGGGCGCCGAGGTGGTGCCGGTGTCGGCCGCGATCGAGGAAGAGCTGAGCCAGCTCGACGATGCCGACCGCGCCCCCTTCCTGGCCGACCTGGGCCTCGACGAGCCCGGCCTGAACCGGGTGATCCGCGCCGCCTACAAGCTGCTCGGCCTGCAGACCTACTTCACCGCCGGCGTGAAGGAGGTCCGCGCCTGGACCGTGAAGGGCGGCTCGACCGCGCCGCAGGCCGCGGCGGTGATCCACACCGACTTCGAGAAGGGCTTCATCAGGGCCGAGACGATCGGCTACGACGACTTCATCAGGTACAAGGGCGAGTCCGGTGCCCGCGATGCCGGGCGGCTGCGGCTGGAGGGCAAGGAATATCGCGTTCAGGAGGGCGACGTCCTGCATTTCCGGTTCAATGTCTGAACCGCCGCGTTGACAGGAAATCACGCCCGCGTCAAAATCGCGGGCTGTTTAACGGGTTTGCGTACACCGGAGGGATACCCAAGCGGCCAACGGGGGCAGACTGTAAATCTGCTGGCTCACGCCTTCGGTGGTTCGAATCCACCTCCCTCCACCAATACGCTGTCACCAAGGGTTGTCCCGGCGCGGGAGTAGTTCAATGGTAGAACCTCAGCCTTCCAAGCTGATGGTGCGGGTTCGATCCCCGTCTCCCGCTCCATTGACCCCGTCGCGGCAACTGCAAACGCAAACGCATCGCTCACGTAGCTCAGTCGGTAGAGCACCTCCTTGGTAAGGAGGAGGTCGATGGTTCGATTCCATTCGTGAGCACCACATAGCTTCAACCTGCTTTAAAGCAACTCCCAGACAACTCCGCCACCACTCACCAGCAGACTGAGACACCGCCATGGCAAAGGGTAAATTCGAGCGCACCAAGCCCCACGTGAACGTGGGTACGATTGGTCATGTGGATCACGGCAAGACGACGTTGACGGCGGCGCTGACGAAGCTGGGTGCGGAGCGTTTTGGTG
>JBDSFV010000193.1:0-9019 GCA_039919355.1 Luteimonas sp.
GTCCACGGCGCGCTGTCGAGTTCCTGCACGCCTTCGCTCAGCAGCGTGCCCCAGCTCGCCGACGGCTCGTCGACCGACAGCCCGAGGAAACCGAGGAAGCTCTCGACCAGGATCGCCTGCGGCAGGATCAGGCCGAGATAGACGAACGCCAGCGGCAACAGGTTCGGCAGCACGTGCCAGTGCAGGCGCTGGCGGAAACTGGCGCCGGCCGCCTGCGCGGCGAGCACGAACGGTGCCTCGCGCAGGCGCGCGGCCTCGGCGCGCATGACCCGCGCCAGGTCGATCCAGACGTAGCCGCCGATCGCCGCAAGCAGCAGTCCGAGCGAGCGCTCGAACAGGGTCAGCAGCAGGATCACCACCAGCAGGAACGGCAGCGCACTGAACACGTCGAGCACCCGCAGCATCACGCGCTCGACCACGCCACCGGCGAGCCCCGCGATGGCGCCGTAGCCAAGCCCCACCACCAGCGCGATCACGCTGCTCAGCAACCCGATCGTCAGTGACAAGCGTCCGCCGGCAAGCGTGCGCGCGAACACGTCGCGGCCAATCGCGTCACTGCCGAACCAATGACCTGCGACGCCAGGCGCTACCGACAACGCGTTCCAGTCCGGCGTGTGCGGATCGAACCGCGTCAGCCATGGGCCGAGCCAGCACAGCACGGCGAGCGCCACGAGGGCGATCAGGCTGGCCCGGGCAATCGGTGGCAGGGAACGCGGTGTTCGCATCGTCGAATCCTAGCCGTTGCCGGCGCGGGCGTATCATTTGCCCATGAGCTACCCCTACACGCGCCCGCGGCGGATGCGCCGCGACGAGTTCTCGCGCCGGCTGATGCGCGAGACGGTACTGACCACGAACGACCTGATCTACCCGGTGTTCGTGCATGAACTGAAAGGACGCGCAGCGATCGCGTCGATGCCCGGCATCGAGCGCCTGTCGATCGACGAGTTGCTGAAGGTCGCCGAGCAGGCCAGCGAGCTGCGGGTGCCGGCGCTGGCGCTGTTTCCGGTCACCGCGCCAGAGGCCAAGTCGCTCGATGCCGCCGCCGCGTGGCAGGACGACGGCCTGTGCCAGCGCGCGGTGCGCGCGCTCAAGGAACGCTTCCCCGAGCTCGGCGTGATCACCGACGTCGCGCTCGATCCGTACACCACGCACGGCCAGGACGGCCTGGTCGACGACAGCGGCTACGTCATGAACGACGAGACCGTCGAGGCGCTGGTGAAACAGGCGTTGTCGCACGCGCGCGCCGGAAGCGATGTGGTCGCGCCCAGCGACATGATGGACGGCCGTATCGGCGCGGTCCGCGCCGCGCTGGAGCTGGACGGCCACATCCACACCCGCATCCTGGCGTATTCGGCGAAGTACTCGTCCAGCTTCTACGGCCCGTTCCGCGACGCGGTCGGCAGCGCCGGCGCGCTTGGCAAGGGCAACAAATACACCTACCAGATGGACCCGGCGAATGCCGACGAGGCGCTGCGCGAGGTCGCCCTCGACCTCGACGAGGGCGCCGACATCGTCATGGTCAAGCCGGGGCTGCCGTACCTGGACATCGTGCGCCGGGTGAAGGACGAATTCGGCGCGCCGACCTTCGTCTACCAGGTCAGCGGCGAGTACGCGATGCTCAAGGCCGCGATCGGCCACGGCTGGCTCGACGAGCGCGGCTGCGTGCTGGAGGCGTTGACCAGCATCAAGCGCGCCGGCGCCGATGGCGTGCTGACGTATTTCGCGCTGCAGGCAGCAAGCTGGTTGCGCGAATCCGCCTGAGCATCCCCAATCTGGAGCGAGTGACCACATGTCCAGCAAACGTTATGCCGTGATCGGCCATCCGGTGTCGCATTCGCTGTCGCCGCGCATCCACGGCGCCTTCGGCCGGCAGACCGCCATCGCGCTCGACTATGCGGCGATCGATGCCGAGCCTGAAAACTTCGATGCGACGCTGTTGGCATTCGCCGGTGCCGGCGGCGCCGGCGCCAACGTCACCCTGCCGCACAAGCAGCGTGCGGCCGCCGCCTGCAGCGTGCTCAGCGCGCGCGCGCGCCGCGCCGGCGCGGTCAACACGCTGATCCGACGCGACGACAGCTGGCACGGCGACAACACCGACGGCGCCGGTCTGGTCCGCGATCTCACCGGCCGCCATCGCCTCGACCTGCGCAAGCGCCGCACCCTGCTGCTCGGCGCCGGCGGCGGTGCACGCGGGGTGGCACCGGACCTGCTCGATGCCGGCATCGGCGACCTGTTCATCGTCAACCGCAGCCCGGAGCGTGCCGACGCGCTCGCCGACGCGCTCGGCGAACCCGACCGCGTGCATCCGCGCTACCTCGAGGACCTCAAGGCGCTGGGCGAATTCGATCTGATCGTCAACGCCACCTCGGCCACACGCGACGCGACCCTGCCGACGTTGCCGATGTCCCTCGCCGGCCCGCGCACCACGGCGGTCGACCTGAGCTACGGCGAAGCCGCGATCCCGTTCCTGGCGTGGGCACGCGCGGCCGGCTGCCACGACGCCATCGATGGGCTGGGCATGCTGGTCGAGCAGGCGGCGGAAAGCTTCGCACTGTGGCACGGCGTGCGCCCCGACACCGACGCGATCTACGCCGAATTGCGCGAGCGCGACGCCACGCTGGTCAGCGCCGACTGAGCCACGTCGGTGCGCTGCCACCAAGAAGCGTTCGCGATCCCCGGCGCGCCGGAACTTGCGACGCGACTGCAGCCCGGGTGGAGCGTAGCGATACCCGGGAATTTTCGATCCGGCGAGGAGCAACAGCTCACGACTGAAGCCCGCTCCTACAGCGGAGCCTCGGAGAGGTAGCGGTCCTTCAGCCGCAGGTAGTGCTGCGCCGAGTAGTACAGCGCCTCGATCTCGTTGTCGCTGAGCTTGCGCACCATCCGCGCCGGGTTGCCGAGCCACAGCTCGCCTTCGCCGACTTCCTTGCCCGGCGCGATCAACGCGCCGGCGCCGACGAAGCCATGCCTGCGCACGATTGCGCCATCGAGCACGATTGCACCCATCCCGATCAGCACGGCGTCCTCGATCGTGCAGGCATGGACGATCGCCCTGTGGCCGATGGTGACGTCGCTGCCGATCAACGTCGGCCAGCCACCCGGCCGCGTGTACGGGCCTTCGTGGGTGACGTGCACCACGCTGCCGTCCTGCACGTTGCTGCGCGCGCCGATGCGGATGTGGTTGACGTCGCCGCGCACGACGGTGCCGGGCCAGATCGAGACGTCGTCGCCGAGCACAACCTCGCCGATCACGCTGGCGGCGGGATCGACATAGACGCGTTCGCCAAGGGTCGGAAGTTGGCCGAGATAGGGGCGGATGTGCATCGCGTCATTCTAGTGGCTGTCATTCCGGGGCGAAGCCGAGGAATCCGTTGTAGGCGACAAGCAGATCCCTCGCAGCGCCCGGGAGGCCATGTCCCGGGTCGCTGCGTGCGTGATCGCGGACTACACTGCCGCGCATGGATGCCGCAGCCGATACCCCGCTGACCGAACTGCAGCCGATGCTGGTACGCCTGCGCTCGGCCTGGGATGCGCGCAAGCCCGACCTGGCGCAGCGCCGCGGCGACCTGCAACGGCTGCGCGACCTTTTCGCGCAGCGCATCGAGTCGATGGACGCGGCGATCCGCGCCGACTTCGGCCATCGCTCCCGCCACGAGAACCTGATCTCCGAGGCGATGATCGTGCTGCAGGAGATCGACCATGCGCTGAAACACCTGCGGCGCTGGGCCCAACCGCGCCGGGCGGCGGTCGGCTGGCGCTTCTGGCCGGCGCGCGCGGAAGTGCGGCCGCTGCCGGTCGGCGTGGTCGGCATCATCGCGCCGTGGAATTACCCGGTGAACCTGGCGCTGGTGCCGCTGGTGTCCGCGATCGCCGCCGGCAACCACGCCTACCTGAAGCCGTCCGAACACACGCCGCGCACCGGCCTGTGGCTGCGTGACCTGCTGACCGAGGTGTTTCCGGCCGATCGCGTCGCCGTCGCACTGGGCGGTCCCGGGCTCGGCGCGGCGTTCGCGGCATTGCCGTTCGACCACCTGCTGTTCACCGGCTCGACCGCGGTCGGCCGCAAGGTCATGGCCGCGGCCGCGCCCAACCTGACGCCGGTGACGCTGGAACTCGGTGGCAAGGCGCCGGCGATCGTCGCACCGGACTTCCCGCTCGACGTCGCCGCCGCGCGGATCGCCTCGGGCAAGTGGTTCAACGCCGGGCAGACCTGCATTGGCGTCGACTACGCGCTGGTCGACGCAGAACGTCGGGATGCTTTTGTCGACGCATTGCGCGCGCAGCTGGTCGCGCGCTTCGGCGACCTGTCCGATGCCGATGACTACACCCGCATCGTCAACGATGCGCATTACGAGCGGCTGACCGGCTATGTCGCCGATGCGCGCACACGCGGCGCAACGGTGATCGAACCGATCACGATCGAACCAAAACGCGCCCGCCGCGAGCGCCTGTTCCCACCGACGCTGGTACTCGATCCGTCCGACGACAGCGTGCTGATGCGCAACGAGATCTTCGGTCCGATCCTGCCGGTGAAGAGTTACCGCACGCTCGACGAAGCGATCGCGTACGTCAATACGCACGACCGCCCGCTGGCGCTGTATCCCTTCAGCCACGACCGCACCACGATCGAACGCATCCTCGAGCGCACCCTGTCCGGGGGCGTCTGCGTCAACGACACGCTGCTGCATTTCGGCGTGCATGACCTGCCGTTCGGCGGCATCGGCCCCAGCGGCAGCGGTGCGATCCACGGCCAGGCCGGCTTCGACACCTTCAGCAAACTGCTGCCGGTATTCCGGCAATCGCGCTTCGCGGCGAGCGACTGGATCCGGCCGCCGTATCGCGGGCGCATCGACAGGATGATCCGGTTTCTGGCGAAGTAGGCCATTCGCTGCGAGACGGTTTTGTTCCAAAGACACTGGATTCCTGCTTTCGCAGGAATGACGAGCGGAGGCCGAAACCGCCCGGCTACACTCCCCCAATGAAAATCGCCAGCTGGAACGTCAACTCGCTCAACGTGCGCTTGCCACACCTGCAGCAATGGCTGCGCGAGGCCGCGCCGGACGTCATCGCGTTGCAGGAAACCAAGCTCGAGGACGCACGTTTTCCCGCTGCCGCGCTCGCCGAACTCGGCTACCGCAGCGTGTTCTGCGGGCAGAAGACCTACAACGGCGTGGCCCTGCTCAGCCGCCTGCCGTTCGCGGGCGAATGCGTCACCGCGATTCCCGGCTGCGACGACCCGCAGAAGCGCGTGATCGCGGCCACCGTTGGAGATGTCCGCATCGTCGATCTGTACGTCGTCAATGGCGAGGCGGTGGGCAGCGGGAAGTTCGCGTACAAGTTGCGCTGGCTGGCCGCGGTGCGCACCTGGCTCGCTGACGAGCTGCGGCGGCACCCGAACCTGGTGGTGCTCGGGGACTTCAACATCGCCCCTGACGACCGCGACGTGCATGACCCGAAACGCTGGCGCGAGAAAGTCCTGTGTTCGACGCCGGAACGCGAAGCCTTGCGCGACCTCCTCGCCCTGGGCCTGCACGACAGCTTCCGCCTGCACAACCCGGAAGGCGGCCACTACAGCTGGTGGGACTACCGGCTGGCCGCCTTCCAGCGCGGCTGGGGGCTGCGGATCGACCTCGCGCTCGTCAGCGAGCCACTGCGCGCGCGCTGTGCCGCCGCCGGCATCGACCTGGCGCCGCGTTCCTGGGAACGTCCGAGCGACCACACCCCGGTCTGGGTCGAACTGGGCACCTGAGGGCGCTGCAGAAAAGCAAAGGCCCGGCTTGGGCCGGGCCTTTGCAGCCTCCGCGAACCTTGGGTGCGCTCAGCGCACGCGGCCGCGGCGGAACAGGTTGACGATCGCGAGCAGGATGACCGCACCGATCAGCGAGACCACCAGACTCATCACGCTGAAACCGTCGTTGATCGAACCGGCACCGACCAGCGGTCCGATCAGCCAGCCGCCGATGAAGGCGCCGACGATGCCGACGACGACGTTCAGCAGGATGCCCTGCTGCCCGTCGGTCTTCATGATCATGCTGGCCAGCCAGCCGATAATACCGCCCACGATCAACCAGATAATGATGTTCATGCACCACTCCTTTGTAAGGGATTTTCAGTAGCTCCCCTGCTTGGGGGCGAAGTCAGTCTGGAGACGCTGACGTGATGGCGGTGTCAGCGGTTACTGGCCCCTGACCGGGGCAGGGGACCCCGGTCAGACCGATTGTTAACCGATTGTGCGCGCTAATGCACGTCGCCCTGCAGCAGGCGCAGCAGCGCGATGCGCGGCAGCTTCCCGGTGTCGTTGCGCGGCAGCGCGGCGACCCGCTTCAGCGGCCGCGGCAGGAACACCGGATCGATCCCGCGCCGCAGCGCCCGCAGGATCGCGGCCTCGTCGATGTCGGGTGCGACCGCGAGCGCGGCGATGCGACGCACGCCGCTGGCATCGCTGGCATCGAGCTGGAACACCACGCCATCGAGCACGCCGGGCACCGCCTGCAGCTGGCGGGTGAGATCGCCGAGAGAGGCGCGCTTGCCGGCGATCTCGAGCAGGTCGGCCTGGCGACCGCACAGGCGGAAGCGGCCGTCATCGAGTATTTCGACCAGATCGGCCAACGCCACCGGCGCCGGCAGATGCGGCGCAAGCACCAGGCTCCCGTCCGGCTGCGGCTGCAGCTGCACGCCCGGCAACGGCGTCCACGCATCATCGCGCGCGCTGCGGCGGCGCGCGATCACGCAGGTCTCGGTGGACCCGAACAGCTCGCGCACCTCGCAACCAAAGCGCGTTTCCGCAGCCTGCGCGAGCGCGGCCGACAACGGCGCGGTCGCGGAGACGATGCCGGCCAGCGGCGGCAGCGCGACGCTGGATTCGACCAGCGCGCGCAGGTGTACCGGGGTCGTCACCAGCAAGCGTGGCGCGTCGGCATCGCGCAAGGCTGCGGCGATGTCCTCGGGAAAGAATGGCCGGCCCGCATGCACCGCGACATTGCCCAGCAGCGGCAGCAGCACCGACAGCTCCATGCCATACATGTGCTGCGGGGGCACCGTGGCGACCATGTCCGGCGTCGATGCCGCAGGCCACAGGTCGCGCAACGCCCCCAGGTTCTGCGCGGTGCTGGTGCGGAAGCTGCGCCAGGTCTTGGGGTTGGGCCTGGGCTCACCGGTGCTGCCGGAGGTGAAGCCGATCGCCACCAGGGCATCGTCGCCGAGCAGCAGCGGATCGCCGTCGCGCTCCGGCAGCACATCCGGCAGGCGCCAGTAGCGCGGCGGTTGCGGCTGCAGCGGGCCATCGCCAAGGCAATAGCTGTCGGCGTGGCGGCGCAGTTCGTCGGCGATCGCCGCCGGCGCGCGCGAGGGCGGCAGCAGCGTGGTCTGGCCACGTACGGCGACGGCGCAGAATGCGACCAGGAACCGGTAACGGTCCTCGCACAGGTTGATCGCATGGCGCCCGGGCGGCAGCAACGCGGATAGGGCGCGCACCTGGGCCTGGAAACCCGCGAGGTCGATGCGGCGTACGCCATCGAAGGCGATCGCGCGCCCGGCTTTGCCGCTCGCGATCGGCGTCGCCGACAACCCGGTGCTGGACTGGATCACTGCTGACATCTGGTTGTTCCCGGCGACCGCGGCCACTTCCCTGCGGTTACTTTACGCTGCCACCCCCGACTGCCGCCAAATCCCGCCTGCATGTTGCCGACCGTCCCGCCCCCGCCCCGTGAACCGGGTTGCGCCTGGCATGCGCACCAGCACGGCACCGCGGCCGAGCCGGTGGCGCGCGCATGGCTGGCCGGCGAACTCGGCGGCGCGCCCGCCGCCCTCGCACTGACCCGCGATGCCCACGGCCGGCCGCGCCTGGGCCCGCCATTCGCGCATTTCAGCGTCAGCTGGAGCCACAGCGGCGCAGGCCTGCTGGTCGCGCTCGGCGAGGACGTCGAGGTCGGCGTCGACCTGGAACGCTTGCGGCCGCGCCCGCGCGCGAACGCGCTCGCGCAGCGCTTTTTCACTGCAGGCGAGGCCGAATGGCTACGCCGAATGCCGGGCGCCACGCGCGAACTCGCCTTCGTCCGCCTGTGGTGCGCCAAGGAGGCGGTACTGAAGGCGCACGGCCGCGGTCTCGCGTTCGGCCTGCACAAGCTTGCCTTCGCCGAGCGCGACGATGCGCTGGTGCTGGCCGCCTGCGATCCCGCCCTCGGCGTTCCCGTCGCTTGGTCCCTGCGCGAATTCGCGCCGCAACCCGGGTACCGCGCCGCGCTGGCGTGGCGGCCGCGGGATGCCACGGCCGCGACGGCATGATTCACCGATGACCGTGTTTTCCGACGCGCTGCGCCACGAACTCGATGCCGGCCTGGCCGCGCTCGCGCTCGATCCCGCGCTGGCGACCCCGCTGCTGGCCTATCTGGCGCTGCTCGATCGCTGGAACCGTACCTACAACCTGACCGCGATCCGCGATCCGCGCGCGATGGTCGGCAAGCACCTGCTCGATTCGCTGGCGATGCATCCCTTCGTCGCATCGGGCACCTTGGCCGACCTCGGATCAGGCGCGGGATTTCCCGGCATCCCGTTGGCGTTGGCCCAGCCAGGCCTGCGGATCACCCTGGTGGAGTCCAACGGCAAGAAGGCGCGCTTCCTGCGCGAGGCGGTGCGCACGCTGCAACTGGGCAACGCCCGCGTCGCCGAAGCGCGGATCGAGGCGCTGGACGAACCCGGCGCCTACGACGCCATCACCGCGCGCGCGCTGGCGACGCTGCCGCTGATCGTCGCGCTCGGTGGCCATCTGCTGAAACCGGGCGGCAGGCTGCTGGCGATGAAGGGCGCGCGCCCCGACGCCGAGATCGCTGCGCTCCCGCCCGGCTGGCAGGTCGCAAGCGTGCACCCACTCACGGTGCCGGGCCTGGCCGCCGAACGGCATCTGGTCGTGGTGGGCCGGGTCTGACCTGCAAGCGAGTCTCCCGGCGCGCGGCGGCGCGTTGGAGTCAGACGCAGGCGCGTCTTCTCGGGGCGCGGCATAATCCCTTTTCCGGCCGGGCGC
>JBDSFV010000194.1:0-6557 GCA_039919355.1 Luteimonas sp.
CCTGGCCCATGCGGCCCGAAGCGCCGTGGATCAATATGCGGATTGGCGTCGCCATGCGGGCACGCTAGCGGTCACCTGCGTGCCATGCAACCCGCTTACGACACCATGCGGTCCCAGAAGCCCTTGACGCCGTCGAGGAAGGTGCTGGATCTGGGCGAGTGCTTGCGCGCGCCCTCGCCGATGAAGGTGGCCTCGAACTGCTCCAGCAACGTGCGCTGCTCGGCGGTGAGGTTGACCGGGGTTTCGACCACTGCCTTGCAGTACAGATCGCCCGGCTTGCGGCTGCGTACCGACTTGACGCCCTTGTCGCGCAGGCGGAACACCCTGCCGGTCTGGGTCTCGGCCGGGATGCGGATCTCGGCTTCGCCGCCCAGCGTCGGCACACGCACGGTGTCTCCGAGCGCGGCCTGCGAGATGCGGATCGGCACGTCGCAATGCAGGTCGTCGCCATCGCGCTCGAAGATGTCATGGGGGCGCACGCGGACCTCGACGTACAGGTCGCCCGGTGGCGTGCCGGCTGGACCCGCCTCGCCCTCGCCTGCCAGACGAATGCGATCACCGTTGTCGACGCCGGCCGGGATCTTCACCGACAGGACCTTCTCTTCCTCCACGCGCCCGGCACCATGGCAGGACATGCAGGGATTGGTGATGCGCTGGCCGCGGCCGCCGCAATGCGGGCACGGCTGCTGCATGGTGAAAATGCCGCGCTGCATCCGTACCTGGCCGCGGCCGTGGCAGGTGGCGCAGGTTTCCAGCTTGCCGTCCTCCGAGCCGCTGCCCTTGCAAGGTTCGCAAGGGGCAAGCGTCGGGATCTCGATGCGCTTCTGGGTGCCGGCAACGGCGTCCTCGAGGTCGAGCTCCATGACGTAACCGATGTCGGCGCCACGCCGCGCGCCACGGCCGGGGGCGCCACCACCGAAGATGTTGCCGAAGATGTCACCGAAGATGTCGCCCATGTCGCCAAAGCCGGCACCCGGGCCGGCGCCGCCGCCCATGCCGTGCTCGAACGCGGTGTGGCCGTGGGCGTCGTAGAGCCGGCGCTTGGACGGGTCCGAGAGAATCTCGTACGCCTGCTTGCATTCCTTGAACGATTCCAGCGACGCGGCATCGCCCGGATTGCGATCCGGATGGTGCTTCATCGCGCTGCGGCGGTACGCCTTCTTCAATTCCTCGTCGGAGGCGTTGCGGGCGACGCCCAGGACTTCGTAGTAATCGCGCTTGCTCATGGACAAACTGCCGTTTCCCTAAAGCGACGGGCAGGCGCAGGCCTGCCCGTCGGTCCGATCGATCGTACGATCAGGCCTGCTTGCTGTCGTCGTCCCTGACTTCGGTGAACTCGGCATCGACGACATCGTCGTTGCCCGGCGTTCCCTGGCCACCACTGGCGGCATCGGCGCCCGGCTGCTGCGCGGCAGCGGCCGCCGCGAACAGCGACTGCCCGGCCTCATCCAGCGCCTTCGACTTGGCCTCGATCTGCGCCTTGTCGTCGCCCTTCATCGCGATCTCGAGTTCGGCGATCGCGCCTTCGGCTCGGCCGATCAAGTCGCCGCCGACCTTGTCACCGTTATCGGTGATCGCACTTCGGGTGGCGTGGATCAGCGCATCGGCATGGTTGCGCGCCTGCACCAGCTCGTGGAACTTCTTGTCTTCCTCGCGATGGACCTCGGCGTCCTGCACCATCCGCTTGATCTCGTCGTCCGACAGACCCGAGCCGGCCTTGATCTCGACTTTCTGCTCCTTGCCCGTCTTCTTGTCCTTGGCGCTGACGTGCAGGATGCCGTTGGCGTCGATGTCGAACGACACCTCCACCTGTGGCAGGCCACGCGCCGCCGAGTCGATGCCGGTGAGGTCGAACTTGGCCAGCGACTTGTTGTAGCGGGCCTGCTCGCGCTCGCCCTGCAGCACGTGCACGGTGACCGCGGTCTGGTTGTCCTCGGCGGTGGAGAAGATCTGCGCCGCCTTGGTCGGGATCGTGGTGTTCTTCTCGATGATCTTGGTGAACACGCCGCCAAGCGTCTCGATGCCGAGCGACAACGGGGTCACGTCGAGCAGCAGCACGTCCTTGACGTCGCCCTGCAGCACGCCGCCCTGGATCGCCGCGCCAACTGCCACGGCCTCGTCCGGGTTGACGTCCTTGCGCGGCTCCTTGCCGAAGAACTCGGCCACTGCCGCCTGCACCTTCGGCATCCGGGTCTGGCCACCGACCATGATCACCTCGCCGATGTCGCTGGCGCGCAGGCCGGCGTCGTTGAGCGCGATGCGGCACGGCTCGATCGTCTTCTTGACCAGGTCGTCGACCAGCGCCTCGAGCTTGGCCCGGGTCAGCTTGATGTTGAGGTGCTTGGGGCCCGAAGCATCCGCGGTCACGTACGGCAGGTTGACTTCGGTCTGCTGGCTGGTGGACAGCTCGATCTTGGCGCGTTCGGCCGAATCCTTCAGACGCTGCAGCGCGAGATGGTCCTTGCGCAGGTCGATGCCCTGGTCCTTCTGGAACTCGTCGACGAGGTAGTCGATGACGCGCTTGTCGAAGTCCTCGCCGCCGAGGAAGGTGTCGCCGTTGGTGGACAGCACCTCGACCTGCATCTCGCCGTCGACCGAGGCGATCTCGATGATCGAGACGTCGAAGGTGCCGCCGCCGAGGTCGTAGACCGCGATCTTGCGGTCGCCGCCCTTCTTGTCCATGCCGTAGGCCAGCGCGGCCGCGGTCGGTTCGTTGATGATGCGCTTGACGTCGAGTCCGGCGATGCGGCCGGCGTCCTTGGTCGCCTGACGCTGGCTGTCGTTGAAGTAGGCCGGCACCGTGATCACCGCTTCGGTGACGGTCTCGCCCAGATAGGCCTCGGCGGTCTTCTTCATCTTCTCCAGCACCTTGGCCGAGACTTCCTGCGGGGCGAGCTTGCGGCCGTCGCTGGTCGCGACCCAGGCATCGCCGTTGTCGTGCTCGATGATCGCGTAGGGCACCAGACCGAGGTCCTTCTTGACCTCGGCATCGCTGAACTTGCGGCCGATCAGGCGCTTGACCGCGTAGAAGGTGTTCTTGGGGTTGGTGACGGCCTGGCGCTTGGCCGAGGCGCCGACCAGCACTTCGTCGTCCTTGGTCCAGGCGACGATCGAAGGCGTGGTGCGATCGCCCTCGCTGTTCTCGATGACGCGAGCCTTGCCGCCTTCCATGATCGCCACGCACGAATTGGTCGTGCCGAGGTCAATGCCGATGATCTTGCCCATGGTGGTGCTCCCTCTCTGAGGTCTGGTTTTCGTTTGGCAGATGAATCGCCGCTGGGCGCTATCTGGGGGTCAAGCCCTCCCCTTCAAGGGGGTTGGGTGGGGATGGTGTTTCTTGCGACACGATATCCATCGCCTTGTAATCAACACCATCCCCATCCCGGCCTTCCCCTTGAAGGGGAAGGAGAAAACGTCAGTCGTGCTTTGCCACGACCACCAGCGCCGGCCGCAACAGGCGTTCGTTCAGCACATAACCCTTCTGGAACAACTGCGCGACTGCGCCCGGCGCCACACCTTCGGCCTCGACCATGCTCATCGCCTGGTGGCGTTCGGGGTCGAAGGCATCGCCGGCCGCGGGCGCGACTTCGACCAGGCCGTTGTTCTCGGCGATCCTGTGCAGCTGGCGCAGCGTCAATTCCAGGCCTTCGCGCAGCGGATCGGCCTGCGGCGCAGCAGCAAGACCGGCCTCCAGGCTGTCGAACAGCGGCAGCAGTTCGGTGAGCAGGCGTTCGTTGGCGAACTTGCGCGCCATGTCGATGTCGCGCGCGAGGCGCTTGCGCTGGTTGTCGAGGTCGGCGCGTTCGCGCAGCGATTCGGCGCGCAGTTGTTCGAGTTCGCCCTTCAGGGCTTCGATCTGTTCGGCCAGCGGATTGTCGTCGCCAGCCTGCGCCACGTCGGCGTCCTGCATCGGTTCGGTGGTCATGCTCCGGAATCCATTCGGCGGCGCCCGTGCCGCCCCTGACCTACCGGTATAGGGTCGGCCGCTGCGCTTTCAAGGCAACGGCGGCCCGGCCCGCGCACCTCAAGGCGCGTCGAGGGCCGCACCCAGCACGTCGGCCGCGGCCTGCACCACCGGGATCACCCGTTCGTAGGCCATGCGCGTGGGACCGATCACCCCGAGTACACCCAGCACCTGGCCGCTGGCCGTGCCACCTGCCCGATAGGGCGCCGTCACCAGCGACATCCCTTCCAGCGACGCCAGCCCGGTTTCCTGGCCGATGAAGATGCGCACGCCCGGTGCGCGCAGGGTGCGTTCGAGCAGCTGCAGGATCTCGCGCTTGCGGGCGAAGGCTTCGAACAGTTCGCGCAGGCGATCCAGGTCCGACAGGTCCTGCACGCCCATCAGCCGGGTCTGCCCGGCCAGCAGCATGTCGTCCTCGCCACCACCGACCAGCGCCTGCCCGGCCAGCTCGACCGTATGCGCCAGCAGCGTTTCCATTTCGCTGCGCGCGGCCTGCAGTTCGCGCAGCAGGGTCGCGCGGATGTCTGCCATCGGGCGCCCGGCGAAATGGCGGTTGAGATAGTTGGCGACGCGTTCCAGCTCGCCGGCGTCATAGACGCGGCGGGTGTGGATGATCCGGTTCTGCACGTCATTGTCGGCGAACACCAGGATCGCCAGCACCCGCTGCGCGTCCAGCGGCACGAAATCGATATGGCGGAAGGCGAACTGCTCGCGCCGCGGCACGCTGACCACGCCGACGAAATGGCTCATCGCCGAAAGCAACTCCGAGGCGTTGCCGAGCAACGACTGGGTGCCCGAGCCGGCCGGCAGTTCGTGCCGCAGCCGCGCCAGTTCACCCTCCGGCAGCGGCCGCAGCTGCAGCAAGGAATCGACGAACACGCGATAGCCTTGGGCGGTCGGCACGCGTCCGGCCGAGGTATGCGGCGAGCTCAACAGGCCGACGTCCTCGAGGTCGGCGAGGATGTTGCGGATCGTGGCCGGGCTGACATCCAGGCCCGCGTGCCGCGCCAGCGTCTGCGAACCGACCGGCTCGCCGTCGCGGATGTAGCGCCCGATCAGCGTGCGCAGCAGCTGGCGTGCGCGCGGGTCCAGGGTGCTGTCGTCGGTGAAGGCGCGGCTCATGCCTTGGATATAAGCCCGGCCACGGATCGGCGCAAGCGCCCTGCCCTCTGCCGGCATGCCCGCTGCGTCGGCAAGGGCAATCTCTTACGCTATTGCGATGCTGACCCATCTGGCCATCAAGGATTTCGCCGTGGTCGCGGCCGCCGAACTCGAATTCGGCACCGGCCTGACCGTGATTTCCGGCGAGACTGGCGCCGGCAAGTCGCTGCTGGTGGATGCGCTGAATTTCCTCTCCGGCCTGCGTGCCGACAGCGGCATGGTCCGCCACGGCGCCGAGCGCGCCGAGCTGGCCGCGATGTTCGACCTGCGCGATGCGCCCGCGGCGTTGGCCTGGCTGCGCGAGGCTGAATTCGACGAAGGCGACGAATGCCAGCTGCGCCGTACGCTGCGCGCCGACGGCGGTTCGCGTGCGTGGATCAACGGCCGCCCGGCGACCCTGACGCAACTTGGCGAACTGGCCGAACGACTGGTCGAGATCCACGGCCAGCACGAACACCAGGCGCTGCTGTCGAAACCCAGCCAGCTCGCGCTGCTCGATGCATTCGGCCGCCACGACAACGAACTCGCCGGCGTGCGCACAACCGCGCAGGCGTGGGCCGCGCTGCTGCGCGAACGTGAACTGCTGTCGAAACAGGGCGACGTCTCCGAGCGCATCGGCTGGCTCGAACACCAGCTGGGCGAATTGCAGCGCGAGTCGCTGGAACCCGAATCGATCGCCGAACTCGTCGCCTCGCATCGCCGCCACGCGCATTCCGCCACCTTGATCGCGGCCTGCGAAAGCGCGTTCGCGCGGCTCGGTGGCGACGACGGACCGGCACTGTCGCGGCAACTGCAGCAGATGCGCACGGAACTCGCACGCCAGGTCGAACACGAACCGCGCCTGGGCGAGATCGACGCGATGCTCGACTCCGCGGCGATCCAGCTCGACGAAGCCGTCGCCGTGCTCGAGCAGGTCCGCGCCGACCTCGACCTCGATCCCGCCGCCTTCGATGACCTCGATCGACGCCTCGCCCGCCTGCACGATCTCGCACGCAAGCATCGCACGTTGCCCGAGACGCTGGCCGCGCAGCGCGACGCGCTTCTGGCCGAACTGGAAACCCTGCGTGGGGCCGGCGAACGCGTGCGCATGCTTGACGGTGAAATCGCTGCCGCGGCGACAGCGTGGCGCAAGGCCGCCGACGCGCTCGGCGCCAGCCGGCGCAAGGCGGCGGCTGCGCTATCGCGATCGACGACCGCACTGATCGTGGAACTGGGCATGGGCGGCGGCCGTTTCGAAGTGTTGCTGGAGCCCAACGATGGCGAACGCCCCGATCCGCAAGGCGGCGAACGCATCGAATTCCTGGTCTCGGCCAACGCCGGGCAGCCGCCGCGGCCGCTACGCAAGGTCGCCTCCGGCGGCGAGCTGTCGCGCATCAGCCTCGCGATCGAGGTCGCCGCGCTCGGCCTGGACGCGGTGCCGACGATGGTGTTC